>NZ_JBFUDR010000005.1:0-51999 GCF_056404615.1 Massilia sp. P2_C2
GTCCAGGCGATGATCGTCGACACGCCCGTGCGCGCCGGCCAGCGCATCTACGCGCGCGGTACCGACCTGATCGTGACCGCCGTCGTGAACAATGGCGCCGAGCTCATCGCCGACGGCAGCATCCACGTGTATGCGCCGCTGCATGGGCGCGCACTGGCCGGGGCCTCGGGCAATGCGGGCGCGCGCATCTTCGCGCTGCAGTTGCAGCCCGAACTGGTGTCGATCGCGGGTGTTTATCGCACGTTCGACGAAGGTTTCCCGGCGGAAGTGGCGCGCCAGCCGGCACAAATCCGTTTGGTCGGCGACCGAATCGATATATCATCGCTGGGTTCGGCGACCCGCAACTAGAGCGCCTCCCGTACCAGCACTGACCAGATAGTGAAAAGGACACATATTTTTCTATGGCAAGAATTATCGTTGTAACGTCCGGCAAGGGCGGTGTGGGCAAGACCACTTCGAGCGCAAGCTTCTCGACTGGCCTCGCATTGCGCGGCCACAAGACCGTCGTCATCGACTTCGACGTCGGCCTGCGCAACCTCGACCTGATCATGGGCTGCGAACGCCGCGTCGTGTACGATCTGATCAACGTGATCAATGGCGAAGCGAGCCTGAACCAGGCCCTGATCAAGGACAAGCACTGCGACAACCTGTTCATCCTGCCGGCCTCGCAGACGCGCGACAAGGACGCGCTGACCGAGGAAGGCGTGGAAAACGTGTTGAACGAGCTCATCAAGATGGGCTTCGACTACATCATCTGCGACTCGCCGGCCGGCATCGAGCACGGCGCCCTGATGGCGCTGACCTTCGCCGACGAGGCGCTGATCGTCACCAATCCGGAAGTGTCGTCGGTGCGTGACTCCGACCGCATCCTCGGCATCCTGCAGGCCAAGTCGCGCCGCGCCCAGAGCGGTGGCGAGCCGGTCAGGGAGCACCTGTTGATCACCCGTTATTCGCCGCGCCGCGTGGAAAACGACGAGATGCTGTCGTTCCAGGACGTGCAGGAAATCCTGCGCATCCCCCTGCTCGGCATCATTCCGGAATCGGAAGCCGTGCTGCACGCGTCGAACCAGGGCAACCCTGCCATCCATTTCAAGGACACGGACGTGGCCCTGGCCTACCAGGACGTCGTCGCCCGCTTCCTCGGCGACGAAATCCCGCTGCGCTTTACCAACTACGAGAAGCCGGGCTTCCTGCAGCGTCTGTTCGGAGCAAAGTGATATGCCCTTGCTTTCATTCCTATTTCCCAAGAATCAGAAAAGTGCGACAGCGGCCAAGGAAAGGCTGCAGATCATCATCGCCCGCGAACGCGGCGGCCGCGCCGGTCCGGATTTCCTGCCGGCCCTGCACCGCGAGCTGATCGAAGTGATCTCCAAGTACACCAAGGTCAACGCCGAGGACATCAAGATTTCCCTCGACCGCCAGGGCAATCTGGAAGTGCTTGACGTCAACGTCGTTCTGCCGGACGCGTAGGGTGGGCGCCCTGTGCCCACGCGACGTTAGCGAACCGCATACGTTACGCGTGGGCTCGGGGAGCCCACCCGCTCACGCCGGCGCGGACGCCACCTCGCGCGCGACGCGCGTGCAGGCGTCGATATGCTGGTATCCCATCTGCCTGAATAGCGCGAAACCGATCACCGCCGAAGCGACCTGCCCCGCCAGCGGCACGATCTTCGCCGCCGACTTGGCCGCCAGCCTGGCGCCCGACTTCTGCAACAGTTTCAGGACGAGTTCCTTCGTCACGATTTTACCTACCAGCGTACCGCCCAACGCCGCCACGGCCTGATAGGCGGCGATGCGCATGCGCGGCTGCAGCCGGTCGATCTGGTCGGGCGACAGGCCGAACGCCTGGTTGATCTCTTCCACCATGACGGCAAAGCTGGACAGGTCGGCCACGACATCTACGCCCGGCAATGGAATCACAGACACGCCTGCCGAAATGGCCGCGCGCTTGCGCACGAGGGCGCGGCACCGGTCGCGTACGCGTTCGAGGTCCTCGCTGGAAACCGGCAGCATGGCCTGCACCTCGGCTTTCCCTCTCTTATTGAACATATTTACTCCTGAACCATGGGTTGGTCACAGTGTAACCGTGAGTTTGTCGTTGAGCCGCCACGACTATGACGTAATTACCCAACGAAAATGTGAATTTATCTGCAGCATTGATAGCTTTGCGTTTTAAAAGTCTGATATATTTAGTGACATTGTAGGAATGTTCCTACATCAACGTTTTACAGTCCCACAGCCCGAGACAGCGTGAACATCATGAGAATATCCATACTGGACAACGACACGACCCAGGCAGAACTCATCTGCCAAGTTCTGAACGGCGCTGGACATAGCTGTCAAGCTTATGACAGCGGTAAAGATCTACTGGGGCAATTGCGCAAAGACAGTACCGACCTCCTGATCGTCGACTGGCAAGTGACCGACGTTCCGGCGGCCGAGCTGCTGCGCCGTGCCAAGGAAAAGCTGGCGCCGAATACACCGACGATGTTCCTCGCGGGCAACGCGGCCGAGGATGATATCGTGGCTGGCGTCACGGCCGGCGCCGACGACTACCTCGTCAAGCCACTGCGTCGCGGCGAGTTGGTCGCACGCACGCAGGCCCTGCTGCGCCGAGCGTATCCATCGCAGAACGGCGCCGAACAGCTGCAATTCGGTCCGTACGTCTTCGAAACGCGTCCGGGACGCCTGTTGATGGACGGCGAGCAGATCGAGGTCACGCACAAGGAATTCAACCTGGCGTTGCTGTTTTTCCGCAACCTGGGCCGTCCGTTGTCGCGCGCATATATTCACGAATCGATCTGGGTACGCGAGACGGCCGTCCCGTCGCGCACGATGGACACCCACGTTTCGCGCGTACGCAACAAACTGCGCCTGCGTCCGGAAAACGGGTTCCGCCTCGTGCCGGTCTACAGCTACGGCTATCGGCTGGAAAAGCTGGGCGCGTGAAACCCTGCCCCGGTTGGGGTTATAATGGGAGCGCTGCCCATTTTTTGATCACCCATGCAACTGCTCGCCGTCGGCCTCAATCACACCACCGCACCGGTCTCGCTGCGCGAGCAACTGGCGTTGGCGCCCGAGCAGCTCGGGGCGGCGGTGCAGGCGGCACGCGGCTGGTTTGCAAGATTTGACACGCGCGGCGAAGACGAAGCCGCGCTGCTCTCGACGTGCAACCGCACCGAGATGTATGCGGCGAGCTGCGCGCCCGATCCGCTCGACGCGTCCGCGCGCTTTCTCGCGAATTATCACAACCTGAATTTCGCCGAGCTGCGTCCGCACCTGTACATGCTGCCGCAGCATGACGCCGTGCGCCATGCGTTCCGCGTCGCCTCCGGCCTCGATTCGATGGTGCTGGGCGAAGCGCAGATCCTGGGCCAGATGAAGGACGCCGTGCGCGTCGCCGACGAAGCGGGCGGCCTCGGCACCTATCTGCACCAGCTGTTCCAGCGCAGCTTCGCCGTGGCGAAGGAAGTGCGCACGACCACCGAGATCGGCGCACACAGCGTGTCGATGGCCGCCGCCGCGGTGCGTTTGTCCGAACGCATTTTTGACCGCGTCAGCGAGCAGAACGTGCTGTTCATCGGCGCCGGCGAGATGATCGAGCTGTGCGCCACGCACTTCGCCGCTCACAATCCGAAGTCGATCACGATCGCCAACCGTACGCTGGTGCGTGGCGAGATGCTGGCCGCGCGCTTCAACGGCCACGCGATCGGCCTCGCCGACCTGTCCGAGCGCCTGCCGCAATTCGACATCGTCATCTCGTCCACCGGATCCACGCTGCCGCTGATCGGCAAGGGCCTCGTCGAACGCGCCATCAAGGCACGCCGCCACCGTCCGATGTTCATGGTCGACCTGGCGGTCCCGCGCGACATCGAACCGGAAGTCGGCCGCCTGAACGACGTGTTCCTGTACACGGTCGACGACCTCGCCGAGGTGGTGAGAAGCGGCGTCGAAAGCCGCCAGGCCGCCGTCGCCCAGGCCGAGGCCATCATCGAGACGCGCGTGCAGTCGTTCATGCACTGGATCGGCGACCGCGCCGTCGTGCCCGTGATCCGCGACCTGCACGAATCGAGCGAAGCGATGCGCCTGGCCGAGCTGGAACGGGCCCGCAAGCTGCTCGCGAAAGGCGAAGACATCGACACGGTGCTCGACGCCCTGTCGAAGGGTCTCACCGCCAAATTCCTGCACGGCCCGCAACAGGCCCTGCACCGCGCCCAGGGCGACGAACGCGCGCGCCTGGCAAGCCTGCTGCCCCAGCTGTTCCGCGGCCGCCGTTAGCGGCCTGCTATCCTTCGTCTGCGCCGCCCGGCATGCTTGACGCCGCCGTGCGGCTTGTCCGTCGTTATTCCTGATAAGAACACTATGAAACCATCCATGCTGGCCAAGCTGGACCAACTGGCCAACCGCCTCGTCGAACTGGACGAACTCCTGATGTCCGAAGGCGCCACCGCGAACATGGACAGCTTTCGCAAGCTCAACCGCGAACATGCCGAGCTGAGTCCGCTGGTCGCCGTCTATCGCCAGTACCAGACGGCGCAGGGCGACATCGCCGCCGCGCAGGAAATGCTCGCCGACCCGGACATGAAGGATTTCGCCCAGGACGAGATCGACGCGGCCAGGGCGCGCATGGCCGAACTCGATCTCGAGCTGCAGAAGATGCTGCTGCCCAAGGACGAGAACGACGAACGCAACATCTTCCTCGAAATCCGCGCCGGCACGGGCGGCGACGAATCCGCGCTGTTCGCCGGTGACCTGCTGCGCATGTACACCCGCTACGCCGAACGCAACCGCTGGCAGGTCGAGATGGTGTCGGAATCGCCGTCCGACCTGGGCGGCTACCGCGAAGTCATCGTGCGCATCGTCGGCCAGGGCGCCTATTCGAAGCTGAAATTCGAATCGGGCGGCCACCGCGTGCAGCGCGTGCCGGCGACGGAAACGCAGGGCCGCATCCACACGTCGGCCTGCACCGTCGCCGTGATGCCGGAGGCGGACGAGGTCGAGGACGTGCAGATCAACCCGGCCGACCTGCGCATCGACACCTACCGCGCCTCGGGCGCCGGCGGCCAGCACATCAACAAGACCGATTCCGCCGTCCGCCTGACGCACTTGCCGACCGGCATCGTCGTGGAATGCCAGGACGACCGCAGCCAGCACAAGAACAAGGCGCAGGCGATGAAGGTCCTGGCCGCGCGCATCAAGGACGTGCAGTTGCGTGAGCAGCAGAGCAAGGAAGCGGCGACGCGTAAAAGCCTGATCGGCTCGGGCGACCGCAGCGAACGCATCCGCACTTATAACTTCCCGCAGGGACGCCTGACCGATCACCGCATCAACCTGACGCTGTATAAACTGGACATGATCATGGACGGCGACCTGGGCGAGCTGACGGGCGCCCTGTCGGCCGAGCACCAGGCGGAACAGCTGGCCGCGCTGGGCGACTGACAACCTGTAGGGTGGGCACCCCTGTGCCCACCAAACGCATGCCGGTCCGCAAACATTCGGGGTCAGAGCACGCTCTGACCCCGAATTAAGACGGTTATAAGTTGCTAGACTGAAAATAACTTTTTCGATAACGTCCACAGGAAGCCCATGTCCTCGTCCCGCAATCTCCTGCTCGCCATTGCCGCCGTCAGCCTCGCCCTGATCGGCGCCGCCCTGTACCTCCAGCACGTGAAGGACATGCTGCCCTGCCCGCTGTGCGTCATTCAGCGCTACCTGTTCCTCGGCATCGCCGTCTTCAGCCTGATCGGTGCGCTCGTGGGCAAGATCCGCGCCGGTGCCGGGCTTGCGCTGCTGTGCGGGCTGGGCGGCCTTGCCGTCGTCGGCAAGCATTTATATGTGCTCGCGCACCCGGGCTTTTCGTGCGGCATCGACCCGATGGAGACGACGCTCAACAAGATCCCGACCGCAACCATGCTGCCGTGGATGTTCCGCGCCGACGGCCTGTGCGAGGCGGCGCAGGAGACCGTGTTCGGCCTGAACGTGCCGCAGTGGTCGGCCGTCTGGTTCACGATCCTCACCCTGGCCCTCATCTGGACCCTCGTGCGGCGCGCGCGTTGATGACCATCCTGCCCGGCACCAGCATCGCGGCGGTGCAGGCCGGCCTGCCGCTCGATCCGCTGGAAAACCGCATCCTGCTGTGCCACGCGACGGGCCTGACCCGCGTCCAGCTGATCACGCAGGGCGACCGCCCGCTGTCGTCCGACGAGGCGGCACGCCTGGCCGACCTCGTGGCGCGCCGGCTGCGCGGCGAACCGATCGCCTACATCGTCGGCCGGCGTGAATTCTTCGGCCTCGATTTCCAGGTCGGCCCCGCCGTGCTGATTCCCCGTCCGGACACGGAACTGATCGTCGAACTGGCGCTGGCACGCCTCCCACAGGATGCACCCGGCCTGCTCGACATGGGCACCGGCAGCGGCGCGATCGCCGTCGCCGTCGCGCACACCCGGCCCGACGCCGCCGTCACCGCGCTGGACGTCAGCCCGGATGCGCTGGCTGTGGCGCAGGCCAATGCGGCCGCCAACGGCGCGCGCGTGCGCTTCCTGCACAGCAGCTGGTTCGATGCACTCGATGCGGGAGAAATCTTCGACGTCATCGCCTCCAACCCACCCTATATCGCGGCCGGCGACGATCATCTTGCCCAGGGCGACCTGCGCTTCGAGCCGGTCGGCGCGCTGACCGACCATGCGGACGGCCTGTCCGCGCTGCGCACCATCGTCAACGGCGGCCCGCGCCACCTGGTGCCCGGCGGCTGGCTGCTGCTCGAACACGGCTACGACCAGGCGGCGGACGTGCGCACGCTGCTGGCGGACGCCGGATTCACCGAGGTGCAGAGCTGGCAGKACCTGGCCGGCATCGAACGGGTCAGCGGCGGCCGGTTCGGGCATTGACGGTTCGGGATTGACAGCGCGGCGCGGCGTCCACGCTCGCTTTGTTACAATTCCGGGTCCACCACCCGGAGCCACATCATGCGTCGACTTTTCGCGACCCTGATCCTGCTGGGCCCCCTGGTTGCACTCGCGGCGGACGTGGCCGGAACGCCGGCCGGCGCCGCCGAACAGGCGCGTGCCCTGTTCGAGCGCGACTGGCAATGGCGCCTCAAGCACCAGCCCGAATTTGCCACCAGCGTCGGCGACGACCGCTACGCTGGACAACTGTCCGACACGTCGCTCGCCGCCAGCGCCGCCGTCGGCGACCACGCGCGCCGCATGCTCGACCTCGCGCGCCAGATCGACCGCGCGCAACTGACCGGCCAGGACCGGCTGTCCTGGGACGTGTTCACCGCCGACCAGGAACGCATCCTCGCGCGCGCCGCGTTCGTCGCCTTCGACCCGCAACCCATCAGCGCCCAGGATGGCCTGCAGATCCGCTTCCCGCAACTGGTCGCGCAGATGCCCTTCTTTACGGAAGACGACTACCGCAACTACATCGCGCGCATCAAAGCCCTGCCCAACCACGTCGACGGCATCATCGAACAGATGCGCGAAGGGATGCGCACCGGCTGGACGGCGCCGAAGGCCATCATGGCCGGCCTGCCCGCGCAGCTGCGCGCCATGCGCGAACACCTGCCGGACGGGGCGCTCGGCGCGCCGTTCCAGCRCCTGCCCGCCACCATCCCCGAAGAGACGCGCACGAAGCTCGCCGCGGACGGCGCCGCCGCCCTGCGCACGGCCGGCGCGGCGCTGCAAAAGCTGGACGACTTCGTGCGCACCGAATACCTGCCGGCCGCGCGCACGACCATCGGCGCCTCCAGCCTGCCCGACGGCGCGGCCTGGTATGGGTACCTCGTGAAGGCCGCGACGACGACGGCGCTGACGCCGGCCGAGATCCACGCGCTGGGGATGAAGGAAGTCGCGCGCATCCGCACCGAAATGGAGACGACGGCAACCCGTACCGGCTTCAAGGGCAGCTATCCGCAATTCATCGCCTTCGTGCGCAGCGATCCGCGCCTGTTCCCGACCAGCGCCGACGCGCTGCTGGAGCGCTACCGGCGCACGATCGCGCGCGTGGTTGCGCAGCTGCCGACGCTGTTCGGCGTCATTCCCGAGGAAGAGCTGGCCGTCAAACCCGTGCAGCAGGCAAGCGCCGATACGCAGGGCGGCGCCTATTACGAAGCCGGCACACAAGGACGCACCGCGGCCCTCGCCGTCAACACGAGCCGCCTGGACACACGGCCGCTGTGGGAAGTCGAGACGCTCGCCCTGCACGAGGGCGTCCCCGGCCACCACCTGCAGGTCGCGCGCGCCCACGCCATCGACGGCCTGCCGGCATTCCGCCGCCATGCCTGGTATCCCGCGTTCGGCGAGGGCTGGGCGTTGTACGCGGAGGGCCTGGGCGCGGAGCTGGGCCTGTTACGCGACCCGTTCTCGCAGTTCGGCCGCCTGGCCGACGAGCAGCTGCGCGCGGCCCGGCTCGTGGTCGACACGGGCATCCACGCGCTGAACTGGTCGCGCCAGCAGGCCATCGACTACCTGAACGCGAATACGGCCAATCCCCCGGCCGACAACGAGGTCGAAGTCGACCGCATGATCGCCCAGCCGGGCCAGGCACTGGCCTATAAAATCGGCCAGCTGCGCATCGTCGCGCTGCTGGCCCGGGCGCAGGCGGCACTGGGTGCGCGCTTCGACATACGTGCCTTCCACGACGCCATGCTGGAAAACGGCGCCCTGCCTCTGGACCTGCTGGAGCGGCGCGTCGACCGCTGGATCGTCGCGCAGAACGCGGCGCCGGCACCCGCTCCCGCTGCTGCTGCGGCGGAACCGGCCCTGTTCCAGTAACCGGAAAGTCATATTGCGGGGGGCCCGGCGCGCTTGGCCGTTTTCGGTTACTCTCTGCGTCTCAAGGCAGTATACGAAAGGAAATCTCGTGTCGAACCAACTGACCCGCCGCCTGGCCCTGCTGGACGACGATGCCCACCGCGGCCTGCTGCTGCAAGGCCTGCGCGGCATCGAGCGCGAGACTTTGCGCGTCGACAACCAGGGCCACCTGGCCCGGACGCCGCATCCGATCCGGCTCGGCTCGGCCCTGACCCATCCGCAGATCACGACGGATTACGCGGAAGCGCTGCTCGAATTCATCACGCCGGCCGAACACGACATCGCGCTGGCCCTGCACCGCCTGGACGCGGTCCACCGCTTCGCCTATGCAAAGCTGGACGGCGAGATGCTGTGGAGCCAGTCGATGCCCTGCGAGCTGCCGTCGGAGGAAGAGATCGAGATCGCCTGGTACGGCAAGTCGAACATCGGCATGCTCAAGCACGTGTACCGGCGCGGCCTGGCGCTGCGCTACGGCAAGGCCATGCAATGCATCGCGGGCATCCACTACAATTATTCGCTGCCGGAAGAACTCTGGAAGCTGCTGGCGCAGCACGAAGGCATCGCGGAAGAGCGCCGCAACGCCCTGCGCGACTTCCAGTCCGAAAGCTATATCGCGACGATCCGCAACTTCCGCCGCTACAGCTGGCTCCTGATGTATCTGTTCGGCGCCTCGCCCGCGCTGTCGAAAGGCTTCCTGCGCGGCCGCCCGCACAACCTCGAGACGCTGTCGGACGACACGTTGTATCTGCCGTATGCGACGAGCCTGCGCATGAGCGACCTCGGTTACCAGAACGATGCCCAGTCCGGCCTGCGCCCGCACGAGAACAGCCTGGAAAGCTATGTGACGTCGCTGATGGACGCCGTCCAGCGCCCGTATCCGCCGTATGCGGAAATCGGCACGAAGAAGGATGGCGAGTGGGTCCAGCTGTCCACCAACATCCTGCAGATCGAGAACGAATACTATTCAACGATCCGCCCGAAGCGCGTGATCCGCACGGGCGAGCGTCCGGTGCAGGCGCTGTGCAACCGCGGCGTGCAATACATCGAGGTGCGCTGCCTGGACGTCGATCCGTTCGAACCGGTCGGCATCGCGCTCGAGACGGGCCGCTTCCTGGACGCCTTCCTGCTGTTCTGCGCCCTCGAAGAGAGCCCCATGATCAACGCGATGGAAGGTCAGGTCCACGCGCGCAACTTCGCACGCACCGTGAAGGAAGGCCGCCGTCCGGACCTGACCCTCACGCGCAACGACCACGACGTGCTGCTCAAGGATTGGGCGGAAGACCTGCTGGAACGCATCCGCCCCGTCGCCGAACTGCTGGACCACGAACACAATTACAAGGGCGCGCACATCGACGCCCTGGACGCGCAAAAGGCCAAGGTGCTCGATCCGGACAAGACGCCGTCCGCGCGCGTGCTGCAGGAAGTGCGCACGCTCGGCTCCTTCGCGACATTCGGCCTGCGCCAGAGCGAGCTGCACGCGCAGGCCTTTCGCGCCGAGCCGCTGATGCCGGCCGAGACGGCGCTGTTCGACGAGATGGCCCAGGCGTCGCTGGCCGAGCAGGCGCAGATCGAGGCGACCGACACGGGGTCGTTCGACGATTTCGTGGCAGCGTACAACAGTAGTACACTGTGCCGTAACAGCTAACCCAGGCTTCGACATCGCCGGGCAAGCGGTTCGCACCGCCTGCCCGGGCGTCACGCCTCCGCCCGAGGCTCTCTTGCTCACCTTTTTCAACGAACACCATACGCAGCACGACGGCAGTTTCGCAAGCGATCCGGCATCGGAGCGGCCCGAGCGCATCGACGTCGTCGCGGACGAATTCACGCGGCGCGGACTCGGGCGCATCGTCACGCCGCACGGTGTGCCGCTGACGTCGCTGGAACGTATCCACACGCCGCGCTACCTGCACTTCCTGCGCAGTGCGTGGAGCGAGTGGCTCGCACTCGACCCGGCCAACGCCGAACGCGATCCGCTGCCATCCGCGTGGCCCGTGCAGGGCATGCGCCGCGACGTCGAACCGGACAGTTTTACGGGCCGCCTGGGCCTGTACGCCTTCGACGCCGACACGCCGCTGACGGCCGGAACGTGGACAGCGGCCAGGACGGGCGCCGACTGCGCGATCAATGCCGCGCACGCGCTGCGCCTGGGCGAACGCGGCACGTTCGCCCTCACGCGTCCACCCGGCCACCATGCGGGCGCCGATTATTTCGGCGGCTTCTGCTTCCTGAACAACGCGGCGCTGGCAGCCCAGCACCTGCTCGACGACGGCCTGCAGCGCGTGGCCATCCTCGATATCGACTACCACCACGGCAACGGCACGCAAGACATTTTTTATCAACGCCGGGACGTGTTGTTCATCTCCCTCCACGCCGATCCGCGCGCCGACTATCCCTATTACAGCGGCCACGCGGACGAGACGGGCGCCGGCGCGGGCACGGGCTGTAACCTGAACATACCCTTGCCGCGCGGGACCGGCGCGACACAGTGGTTCGCCGCGCTGGAGACCGCGTGCATCCGGATGGCCGCGTTCGCCCCGCAGGCGCTCGTCGTCTCGCTCGGCGTCGACGGTTTCAGCGGCGACCCGCGTTCGCACTTCGGCCTGTCGAGCGGCGATTTCCTGCGCATCGGCGAGCGCATCGGCTACCTCGGCCTGCCGACCGTTTTCGTGTTCGAAGGCGGCTCGGTCGTGCCCGAGCTGGGCATCAACGTGGTCAACGTGCTCGAAGGTTTCGAACCATGATCGAATGGCAGTGGAGCAGCTTCGCCGGCCTCGCGGTGGCGGACCTGTACGAGATGCTGGCGCTGCGCCAGCAGGTGTTCGTGCTGGAGCAGACGTGTCTGTACCCGGACATCGACGGCCTCGACCCGGACGCGCACCACCTGCTCGGCTGGCGCACCGTCGACGGCAAGCGGAAACTCGCGGCCACCCTGCGCTGCCTGGCGCCGGGCGTGAAATACGACGAGATGTCGCTGGGCCGCGTCGTCACGAGCCCCTCCGCGCGCGGCACGGGCCTGGGACGCGAACTGGTCGCGCAAGGCATCGCCTGCGCCGAGCGGCTGCACCCGGGCCACGCGATCCGCATCGGCGCACAGGCCCACCTGGAAGCCTTTTATGCCGGCTTCGGCTTTCGCACGGTGTCGGCACCGTACGACGAGGACGGCATCCCGCACATCGACATGCTGCGCCCGGCCGCCGTCATTTGAGCAGGCCGGATTTCGTCGGATCGGGCATGCGGATCGCGACGAGGCAGGCCAGCGCGCACATCACGCTCACGTACCAGTAGAAATACGGCTCGTGGCCGGCCTGCTTGAACCACAGCGCCACGTATTCCGCCGAACCGCCAAAGATCGCGTTGGCGACGGCGTACGACAGGCCCACGCCCAGCGCACGCACCTCGACGGGGAACATCTCCGCCTTGATCAGGCCGCCGATCGACGTGTACAGGCTGATGATCGCCAGCGCGCAGATGATCAGCGCGCCGGCCGTCAGCGGACTCGTCACGTTGCGCAGCGCCATCATGATCGGCGTCGTGAACACGGCGGAAAGCAGCCCGAACCAGATCATCGACGTGCGTCGTCCGATGCGATCGGACAGCGCACCGAACGCCGGCTGCAGCAGCATGTAGACCAGCAGGCAGACCGTCATGATCCGGCTCGCCGTCTCGGTGCTCATGCCGGCCGTATTGACGAGGTATTTCTGCATGTACGTGGTGAACGCATAGAAGATCAGCGAGCCGCCCGCCGTGAAACCGAGCACGGTGACGAAGGCGCGCCGGTGGTGGCGCAGCAGGGAAGCGACACTGCCCGCGGCCTCGCTCTTGCGCCCGGAGGCCGTCGTCGTCTCGTGCAGCGAGCGGCGCAGGTACAGCGACACGAGGGCAGCAAGCGCGCCGACGACGAACGGGATGCGCCAGCCCCAGGCTTTCAGTTCGTCGTGCGAAAGGAATAGTTGCAGGACGCCCAGCACGAGCAGGGCTGCCAGCTGGCCGCCGATCAGGGTCACGTACTGGAACGATGCAAAAAAACCCTTGCGGCCCGGCTCGGCCACCTCGCTCATGTAGGTGGCGCTGGTGCCGTATTCCCCGCCCACCGACAGGCCCTGGAACAGGCGCGCCACCAGCAGCAGCGCCGGCGCCGCCGTGCCGATGCTCGCATACGTCGGCAGCGCGGCGATCATCAGCGAGCCGCCGCACATCATGAGCACGGAAATCATCATCGCGTTGCGCCGGCCGTAGCGGTCGGCGACGCGGCCGAACAGCCAGCCGCCGATCGGCCGCATCAGGAAGCCGGCGGCGAAGATGCCGGCCGTGTTCAGCAGCTGGGTGGTGGGATTTCCTTTCGGGAAAAAGGCCGACGAAAAATACAGCGCGCAGAACGAATAGATGTAGAAGTCGAACCATTCGACCAGGTTGCCGGACGAGGCGCCCACGATGGCGAAGACGCGCTGACGCGGTGTAAGGTTCTCGATGGCGTGCGCGTCTGCCGTTTCCATCGTGGTCATGGCATTTCTCCGAGTCAGCGATGGCGAGGCCGCGGCTGGGCGAACCCGGACAGGTACGCAAGGCCCACCTGGCCGGCACAGCCGGAGACCCACAATAGCAGTTTCCCAGTTTTGCTGTCGCCACGGGTCAGGGACGTGCCCGCTGGCGGCGCCACAGCAGCACCGGCATGCCTGCCAGAAGCAGCAGGGCCGTCGACGGTTCCGGCACCGGCGTCAGCAGCACCGGTGCGCAATAACCGAATTTCGTTGCAACTGGAAGAACGGTTCAGAACGTGATGACGAAGCGCGCCCCGCGGCTCACCGGACGCGCGTAGCGCACCGTGCCACCATTGCCATGCACTAATTGACGCACCATCGCCAGGCCGATGCCACCGCCCAGTTTCCGCGTTGTAAAGAAGGGCGTGAAGATGTGCGCGACCAGCGCGTCCGGCACGCCGGGACCATCGTCGTCCACCTCGATGCGCAGGCGGGCGCCACGCGCCAGGCGGGCGCCGACGCGCGCGCGCCCGCCCGGCCCCGTGGCCTCGAACGCGTTCTTGAGCAGATTGATCAGGACCTGCTCGAGCTGTCCCGGATCGACCATCAGTTCCAGCGACGCCGGCTCCACCGCAAACTCCACCGCGCCGCCCCGCGCGCGCCAGGCCGGGCCCACCAGCGCATCCAGCCGCGCGAACACGGCGGCCAGCGCCACCCGTTCCGGCTGCGCCACCGGCACGTTCGACAGGCTGCGGTAACTGGCGACGAAATCGGCCAGGCTGTCGGCGCGGCGGCCGATGGCGTCGAGCGCCGTGGCCAGGTCAGCCGCCACGTCGGCCGGCAGCGCGGGACGCGCTTCCTCGACCAGGTCGCGTGCGGTGCGCGACAGCGACGCCACGGGTGTCAGCGAATTCATGATCTCGTGCGTGAGCACGTGCACCAGCTTGCGCCAGGCGTTCAGGGTCTCGGCTTCCAGTTCGCTCTCGACCGGCATCAGGGCGGCGAGTCGTTGCGGGCGGCCGTGCAGGGTCAGCACGGACACCGTCGCCAGCGCGCGCTCGGTGCCGCGCTCGGTCTCGAATTGCAGCAGCGTGCGGTCGCCATACGACTGGCCGGCCAGCTGGCGGTACAGGGCGGCGGCATCGCTGGCGCGGCCCGGGGCGACCAGCTTGCGGGCGCTCGCGTTCAACGGCAGCACGCGGCCGTACTCGTCCCCGTCGCCGCCTTCGATGCCGAACAGCGCGACCGGTGCGTGTTCCAGGCGCGCTTCCAGGGCCAGGGCATTGTCGACCAGTTTTTTCTGTTCGACGTTCAGCACGGCACGCGGCGCGGCCGCCGATACCTGGCGTGCCGTGGCCAGCGCTGTCATGCTGCGCCACAGGACCAGCGCCGGCACCAGCGCGGCCAGGCCGCACAGCACGACGACGCGCAGCCCATCGCCCGCGCGGCCGGCGGCGAACCCCAGCGCCGCCAGGCCCGCCGCCGCCAGCAGCCCAATGGCCTTCAGACGCGCTTCAGATGCCATGCTTGCCCAGCTTCCGGTACAACGCGGCACGGCTGACGCCCAGCATGCGCGCGGCCTGGCTGATGTTGCCCCTCGCCTTGTCGAGCGCGGCGGCGATGGTATCGCGCTCGAGCGCACCGAGCCTGAAGTCCAGGTCCGTCTCCACGCGCGCGGATGGAAGTGCCGATGGGAGCTCGGGCGCGGCCGGCGCGAGGCCGAAATCCTCGTAGCGGTACTCGGCGCCGACGCCGAGAATGACGGCGCGTTCGCATGCGTGGCGCAACGCGCGCACGTTGCCCGGCCACGCCCAGGCACACAGGCGCTCCAGCGCGGCCGGCGCCAGCTCGCGTACCGGTCGCTGATATTGGCCCTCATACAGCGACAGATAGTGGTGCAGCAGCCCGGCAATATCGTCGCGCCGCGCGCGCAGCGGCGGCACGCGGATCACGATGGTGTTCAGACGGAACAACAGGTCCGCACGGAACACGGCCGGATCGAACAGGCGGTCCTCCGCGAGATTGGTCGCGCTCACGATGCGCACGTCGACCGGCTCGGGGCGGTCGGCGCCGATCGGCGTGACTTCCCTGCGTTCGAGCGCCGTCAGCAGCTTGGCCTGCGCGGGCAGCGGCATGTTGCCGATCTCGTCGAGGAACAGTGTGCCGCCACGCGCCGACTGGAACCGGCCGGCGCGATCGCTTTTCGCGTCGGTGAACGCGCCCTTGCGATGGCCGAACAACTCGCTCTCGAACGTCGTTTCGGGCAGCGCGCCCATGTCCACGGCGAGGAAAGTGCCGGCGGCACGGCGCGACGCCTGGTGGATGGCACGCGCCACCAGCTCCTTGCCGACCCCGTTCTCGCCCAGCACCATGACGTTGGCCTCGGTTGGCGCCACGCCCGCGATCGTGGCCTTGACCTCGCGCATCGGCGCCGACTCGCCCATCAGGGCCGACGCGCCAGGTACGTTCGCGGCCGCGCGGCGTGCCAGCGCGGCATCGACGGCGGCGGCCAGGCGCGCGTTGTCCCAGGGCTTGGTGATGAAGTCGACGGCACCGCGCTTCAACGCCTCGACCGCGAGCGGCACGTCGGCATATGCGGTCAGCGCGATCACGGCCGGCGGCCGCGCCAGCGTGCGCAGGCGATCGAGCACGGCCAGGCCCTCGGCCCCATCGACGCGGCCCGGGGTGAAGTTCAGGTCGAGCAGGACGACATCCGGCATGCCGTCCGCCAGCAATGCCTCCAGCTGCGCCGGATCGTCGAGCGTGACGACCGCGCCATGGCGGCGGCGCAGCAGCATTTGCGCGGCACAGGCGACGTCGCGGTCGTCGTCGAGGATCAGGAGTCGGGCACTGGAATCGGCCATCGGGTATTGTCGGGATGGATCAGCGTGCCATTCTAGCAGTGCGCATGGCGGCCTTGCATTGCGCGGCGGTCACCTGTCCGGAAACGCACACCGGCACCTGTCCGGTTCCGGACAGTCTCGCGGCAAAACCCGCGCCGGAGCAGGCAAAACCCGCGTGGCACGGCGCTTGCAAAGCGTACCGGCATGACCAACCCCGACCCCACCATGGATCGCATCCCTCCCCAACTCGTCACCGGTGCCGCCATGGACGTGCGCGTACCCGTCCGGCGCGGCCGGTCGGCCGTACGCGCCGCCGCATTGCTGGCCGCCGTCACACTGGCGGCCAGCGCAGCCTGGCAGGCGTTGCCGCACGGGCTGCAGGTGGCCGCGCGTGACGTGCGCATCGCCCGTGTGGCGCCGGGCGTGTTCCGCGACGAGATCGTCGTGCGCGCCAGCGCCGAGCCGTTCAGCGCCATCGTGCTCGACTCGGTCGAATCCGGGCGCGTCGAGGAAGTGATCGCGCACGACGGCCAGCGCGTGGCGAAGGGCGACCTGCTGTTCCGCCTGTCGAACCCGCAGCGCCACCTGGAGCTGCTGGCGCGCCAGACCGAATACGCGCAGCAGATCTCGAACCTCGCCAACCTGCGCGTGGCCCAGGAAGCCAGTCGGACCGACCACCAGCGCCGGCTGGCGGACCTGGAATTCGCGCTGGAGCAGGCCCGCAAGCAGCATGCGCGCAACGCCGGCCTGGCGGCGCGCGGCTTTTTGTCGGCGTCCGCGCTGGAAGATTCCGCCGACAAGCYGGCGCAGCAGCGCCGCCTGCTGGATGACGAACGGCATGGCAGCGCCACCGAGGAACAGGTGCGCCGGCGCGTCCTGCAGCAGATCGAAGGCGTGATCGCGGGCTTGCAGGCAGGCCTGAAGCTCGTAAACGCGACCGTCGACGCCCTCAGCGTGCGCGCCCCGGCCGCCGGCGTGCTGACCGATTTCCGGTTGCTGGTGGGCGAAACGGTGCGCCCCGACCAGCGCATCGGCCGCATCGACGATCCCGTGCGCTTCAAGCTCTCCGCGCAGGTCGATGAGTTCTATCTCAGCCGGGTCGCGGTCGGGCGGCCGGGCCAGGTGGTCCAGGACGGCCACGCGTATCCGCTGCGCGTTTCCACGATCTACCCGCAGATCAAGGACGGCCGCTTCACCGTCGAAATGATCTTCACGGGCGGGCAGCCGCCCGTCATCAGCCCGGGCCAGAGCCTGGACGCGCGACTGACCCTGGGCGAGCCGGTCCGGGCCCTGCTGCTGCCCCAGGGCACCTACGCCAACGACGGGGGCGGCGCCTGGGTGTTCGTGATGGCGCCGGATGGCCGCCACGCGGGCCGGCGCACCGTGCGGCTCGGGCGCCGCAACGACACCCAGGTCGAGGTGCTGTCCGGCCTGGCTGCAGGGGAGGCCGTGGTCGTGTCCGGCTACACGGCATTCGGCAAGGCCGAGCGGCTGGAATTGACGAAGTGACCCAACACCCTCCAACATCCACATCAACCAACGGAACGACGACATGCTCAGACTATCAGGCGTCAGCAAGATCCATACCGCGGGCGAGGTCCGCACCACGGCCCTCGACCGCATCGACCTCGAGATCGCCGCCGGCGAATACGTGGCCATCACCGGGCCGTCCGGCTGCGGCAAGTCCACGCTGCTGTCGGTCCTCGGCCTGCTCGACGTGCCGACGTCCGGCGAATACTGGTTCGACGGCCGCGACGTGGCCGGCTGGAGCGAGGCGAAGCTGAATGCGCTGCGGCGCGGGAAAATCGGTTTCATCTTCCAGAGCTTCAACCTGATCGAGGAATTGAGCGTGTTCGAAAACGTCGAACTCGCGCTCGAATACACGGGCACGCGCGCGGCCGAGCGCCGCCGGCGCGTGCGCGACATGCTCGATCGGCTGGGCGTGGCGCACCGCGCGGGGCACCGGCCATCGCAGCTCTCGGGCGGGCAGCAGCAGCGCGTGGCGATCGCGCGTGCCCTGGTGGCCGGGCCGGCCATGCTGCTGGCCGACGAGCCGACCGGCAACCTCGACACGGCGCATGGCAATGAAGTCATGCGCCTGCTGCGCAACATCAATGCCGAGGGCACGACCGTCGTGATGGTCACGCACTCGCCCGCGCACGCGGCGCAGGCTTCGCGCACCTTGCGCCTGCTCGACGGCCGCATCGTCGTCGACGCGCTGCAGGCGGCATGAGGAGGCCGCGATGAACCTGCGCGATTTCCGCATCGGCTGGCGCCTTCTCGTCAAGGAGCCGGCGTATTCCGCGGTGGTGGTGCTCGGCCTGGCGGTCGGCATCGCCGTATGCTTCCTGCTCCTTGGCTTCGTCCGCCACTCGTTTTCCTACGACGAGCACGTGCCCGGGCGCGAGCGCGTGGTCCAGTTGCAGGAGCGCTGGAACCTGGCCCTGCTTGGCAACGGATGGGGCAGCACCGCCAGCCTGCCTGCACGCGACGCCGCGCTGGCGAGCGGCCAGCCGGTGCTCGCCACCGCCTTTCTCGACCGCGGCATCAATGTGCGCGTGGGCGACCGGGTCCATGCCTTCGGCGTCGCGCTGGTCGATCCCGACTTCGAGAAAATCTTCGCGCCGCGCGTCCTCGCGGGCGACCTGCGCGCCGCCCTCACCCGGCCGGAGGCGCTGGCGCTGACCGCGGACACCGCCCTGAAGGTGTTCGGGCGCATCGACGTGGTCGGCCGGACGCTGCAGGGTGACCACCGGACTTATGTGGTGGCGGCCATCCTCGCCAACCCGCCCGCCGCCACCACGATGCCGTTCGAGGCGCTGGCCGGCACGGGCAGCGTGATCATGCCTGACGATGCACGCAGGTTCGCCGCCGGCACCTGGGGCTTTTCGCCCGGCAGGGTCTACCTCAAGCTGCTGCCGGGCGCCGATCCCGGCGCAGTGGTAGACGCCCTGCGGCGCGGCCTGCGCGCATCGCCGTTCGTTCAGCGTGACTACGCCCAGCAGGTGGCGGCGCTGGGCGGGCGCGACCTGATCGATTATCGCCTCCAGCCGATCACCGACGTGTATCTCGCGCCCGATCTGAACGACGTCCTCGCACCGCACGGCAACCGCCAGGGCGTGATCGGCCTGGGGGCCGTGGCCGTGCTGGTACTGCTGCTGGCCGCGACCAACTACGTCAACCTGGCCACCGTGCGCACGCTGGCGCGCCAGCGCGAGATCGCCGTACGCAAGGTGCTGGGCGCCTCCGCGCAGGCCGTGGCACGCCAGTTCCTGGCCGAGTCGGTGCTGGTCTGCGTGCTCGCGAGCGTCCTCGGCCTGCTACTGGCCTGGCTGCTGCTGCCGATATTTTCCGACCTGGTGCAGCGCAAGCTGGACAGCATGTTCAGCCCAGCCACGCTGGCGGCAACGCTGGCGCTGGGCGTGCTGCTCGGCCTGGCCGCCGGCGCCTGGCCGACCTGGTCGGCGCTGCGCGTGCGCGCCACCGCCGCCCTGGCCGGACGCGGCGGCGCCGAGACCACGCGCGGGGTGTGGATCCGGCGCGCGCTGACCACGCTGCAGTTCGGGGTCGCCATCGGCCTGACCGCCACCACGCTCGCCGTCGCCTGGCAGACACGCTACGCCAGTACGCTCGATCCCGGCTTCGACGCCGCGCCGCTGCTGATGTTCCCGGCAGAGAATGACATGCGCGATCCGCGCACGCGCGCCCTGCGCGACGCCGTCGCGCGCCTGCCCGGCGTGGCCGGCGTGGCGGTGTCGCACCTGCCGTTCAGCGTCGGCCACAACATCGTCACGCTGCGCCGCGCCGGCGGCACGGCCACCGACCTCAACCTGTATGCCACCAGCCCCGAATTCTTCGACGTCTACGGGGTCAAGCCGGTGGCCGGACGCCTGTATTCACCCGCGCTCGACAAGTTCAACGATAACGACCGCGTGGTGATCAATGCGGCGGCCGCGCGCCAGCTCGGTTTTCCTTCGCCGCGCGAGGCGGTCGGGCAGATGCTGACCAACGGCGCGGGAGGCGACAAGCCGATGCGGATCGTGGGCGTGGCCCCGGACCTGCGCCAAAGGTCGGCGCGCGACGGCCAGCAGCCAAGCGTGTTCTTCCTGCGCGACCGCGTGGGCGGGTTCACGGTACGCTGCAGCGGCGACATCGATTCGGTCAGACGCGCCATCGAGGCCCTGTGGCCGCGCTACTTCCCCAACGAGTCCGTGGACGTCGTGCGCCTGTCGGCACTGGTCACCGACATCTTCTATGCCGACGACCTGCGCCTGGCCGGGCTGCTGGCGGCAGCGAGCGCGATCGCGACCGCGATCGCCGCCTTCGGCATCTACGTATTGGCGGCCTACAGCGTACGCCGGCGCGAGAAGGAAATCGTGCTGCGCAAGCTGTACGGGGCCGGCCACGCGGCGATCGCGCGGCTGGTGGCACGCGAGTTCGCGGCGCTGGTCGGCGCCGGCGCCCTGCTCGGCCTGCCGTTCGCGTGGGTGGCGATCCAGCGCTGGCTGGGTGGTTTCGCCGAGCGCGCGCCGATCGGAGGGTGGACGCTCGTCGCCGCCCTGCTGGTGGCGGCCGTGGTGGCGCTGGTGGCCACCCTGCGCCACGCGCTGGCGGCGGTGCGCATCCGCCCGGCTCTCGCGCTGCGCGAATGAATCAACTTCACACTAACAAGCGGACTTTCATGAAATTACTCAATCAGGCACTTTGTGCCCTTGCTCTACTCGTGGCACTCGAACCAGTTGTCCACGCAGGCGTCGTGGCAGACCACCCGGGTTACTGGATGGGGGATCTCGCCTTGCCCGACGGTCGGGTACTCAAAAGCGGGATGGAATTATTCAAGCGGGCAGACGGGTCCGCATGGGCAAGTTTTGCGAGTCCCGATCAAGGTGCTTATGACATCCCGGTCATACACATAAAGGAACAAGGCGACACAGCGCAGATCACGCTGCCCTTTGGCGACATGACCGTCACCTGGGCGGGGACATCGTTCAAGGCCGAGTGGCACCAGGGCGGCGCCAGCTTCCCTCTTGAACTCAAGCGGGTAAGCGCCTTTCCGCACAGGGCACGACCTCAGGATCCAGTCGGACCTTTCCCCTATACCGAACGGACGATTGCCATACCGGCCGCAGACAGCGTGATGCTCGGGGCGACTCTGTCGATTCCAAAGGGCGTCATCAAGCCGGACCTGGTCGTCCTGGTACATGGCTCGGGGCCCGAAACGCGCGACGAGGAGGTTGCCGGGCATCGTGTCTTTGCCGTACTGGCAGACCATTTGCTTCGCCAGGGCATCGCCGTGCTTCGCTACGACAAGCGAGGTATATCGCGCTCGACCGGGGATTATGAACATCATACCCAATCCCAGTTGCGTGATGACCTGGCCGCCGTGGTCGATGCATTGAAGGCACGCCATGAATTTGGCCGCCTGGGTCTGATTGGACATAGCGAAGGAGCGCAAATTGCGGCTGCCGTCACGGCATCAAAAAGCCGATCCATCGACTTTCTCGTATCGCTGGGCGGCGTCGGCCTGCCTGGTACGGATCTTATGCTGCTACAGGACGAGCAGGCGGCAAAAGACCGAAACGCCTCGCCGGAAGACATCACAAGGCTGATGCGCTATGTGCGCGGCTTTTATCAAACCGTGATTGCCGAGCCAGATAACGTAGCCCGTGTCGCTGCGCTGAAGGCATATCAGGATGCTTTGCCGGAGACGGACAAGAACTTAATTGCGAAATATGAAATGAACAGGGGAACGCTGTCGCTGGACATGGCAGCGCAGCCGTTCCTGCGCGTTATCCTGATGGCTGATCCTCGACCAGACTGGCGTCGGGTGCGCTGTCCAGTCCTGGCGCTGAATGGTAGCCTGGACCACCAGGTTCCGGTGCAGAGTTTGTCAGGAATTGCCGTCGCGTTATCCGAAGGCGGAAACAAACGTGTCGAGTCTGCAGTCGTTCCTTCAGCGAATCACCTGTTCCAGACGGCGAAGACGGGCAGCGATGCCGAATATGGAGATATTGAAGAGACGATCGCTCCGACCGTGCTGAACAAGATTTCCACATTTATTCGCAAGCCATGAATCCACACATCATGCAGCCGCCGTCAGGCAGCGACCGTATTGACGAAAGACCCCGACATCCGCCAACATCGACGTCTATCGACAGGAACAGCGCATGCTCAGACTATCAGGCGTCAGCAAGATCCACACGGCGGGCGAGGTCCGCACCACGGCCCTCGACCGCATCGACCTCGAGATCGCCGCCGGCGAATACGTGGCCATCACCGGGCCGTCCGGCTGCGGCAAGTCCACGCTGCTGTCGGTCCTCGGCCTGCTCGACGTGCCGACGTCCGGCGAATACTGGTTCGAAGGGCGCAACGTGGCCGGCTGGAGCGAGGCGAAGCTGAATGCCCTGCGGCGCGGGAAGATCGGCTTCATCTTCCAGAGCTTCAACCTGATCGAGGAATTGAGCGTGTTCGAGAACGTCGAACTCGCGCTCGAATACACCGGCACGCCCGCGGCCGAGCGCCGCCGGCGCGTGCGCGACATGCTCGAGCGGCTGGGCGTGGCGCACCGCGCCGGGCACCGGCCGTCGCAGCTCTCGGGCGGCCAGCAGCAGCGCGTGGCGATCGCGCGCGCCCTCGTGGCCGGACCCGCCATGTTGCTGGCCGACGAACCGACCGGCAACCTCGACACGGCGCACGGCAACGACGTGATGCGCCTGCTGCGCACCATCAATGCCGAGGGCACGACCGTCGTGATGGTCACGCACTCGCCCACGCACGCGGCGCAGGCGACGCGCACCCTGCGCCTGCTCGACGGCCGCGTCGTCGTCGACGCGCTGCAGGCGGCGTGAGACGGCCGCGATGAACCTGCGCGATTTCCGCATCGGCTGGCGCTTTCTCGTCAAGGAGCCGGCGTATTCCACGGTGGTGGTGCTCGGCCTGGCGGTCGGCATCGCCGTGTGCTTCCTGCTGCTCGGTTTCGTGCGCCATTCGTTTTCGTACGACGAGCACGTGCCCGAACGCGAACGCGTGTTCCAGCTGGAGGAACGGTGGAACGTGGCCCTGCGCGGCAACGCATGGGACAGCGCCGCCAGCATGCCCGCACGCGACGCGGTGCTGGCGAGCGGCCAGCCGGTGCTCGCCACCGCCTTCCTCTACCGGAACCCCAGTGTGCGCGTGGGCGACCGGGTCCTGGGGATCGGCGTCGCGCTGGTCGATCCCGACTTCGAAAAGATGTTCGCGCCGCGCGTCCTGGCGGGCAACCTGCATGCCGCCCTCACCCGGCGGGAGGCGCTGGCGCTAAGCGCGGACACCGCCCTGAAGCTGTTCGGGCGCCTCGACGTGGTCGACCGGACACTGCAGGGCGACCACCAGACTTATGTGGTGGCGGCTGTCCTGGCCAACCCACCCGCTACCACGATGCCGTTCCACGCCCTGGCCGGCATGGGCAGCGCGGTCCTGCCGCCCGGTGCGAGCGACTACTCCGCCGCTAACTGGGGCTTCACGCCCGGCCGCATCTACGTCAAGCTGCTGCCCGGTGCCGATCCCGGCGCGGTACTGGACGCGGTGCGCCGTGGCCTGCGCGCGTCGCCGCTCGTGCAGCGTGACCATGCCCAGCAGGTGGCGGCACTGGGCGGGCGTGACCTGATCGATTATCGCCTCCAGCCGATTGCCGACGTGTATCTGGCGCCCGACCTGAACGTCATCTTCGGGCCGCACGGCGACCGGCAAAGCGTGATCGGCCTGGGCGCCGTGGCCGTGCTGGTACTGTTGCTGGCCGCGACCAACTACGTCAACCTGGCCACCGTGCGCACACTGGCGCGCCAGCGCGAGATCGCCGTGCGCAAGGTGCTGGGCGCGTCCGCGCAGGCCGTGGCGCGCCAGTTCCTGGCCGAGTCGGTGCTGGTCTGCGTGGTTGCGACGACGCTGGGCCTGCTGCTGGCCTGGCTGCTGTTGCCGGTATTTTCCGACCTGGTACGGCGCAGGCTGGACGGCATGTTCAGCCCGGCCGCACTGGCGACGACGCTGGCACTGGGCGTGCTGCTCGGCCTGGCCACCGGTGCCTGGCCGACCTGGTCCGCGCTGCGCGTGCGCGCCAGCGCCGCCCTGGCCGGGCGCGGCAGCGGAGAAACCGCGCGCGGCCTATGGCTGCGGCGTGCGCTGACCACGCTGCAGTTCGGTGTCGCCATCGGCCTGACCGCCACCACGCTCGCCGTCGCCTGGCAGACGCATTACGCCAGTACGCTCGATCCGGGCTTCGATCCCGCGCCGCTGCTGTTGTTCGCTGTCGATAACGACCTGAGCGATCCGCGCACGCGCGCCCTGCGCGATGCCATCGCGCGCCTGCCGGGCGTGGCCGGCGTGGCGGCTTCACTCGTGCCATTCAGCGTCGGTCACAGTACCGTGACCCTGCGCCGCGCCGGCGGCACGACCACCGACATCAACTCGTACAACGTCACCCCGGAATTCTTCGACGTCTACGGCGTCAAGTCGGTGGCCGGTCGCCTGTACTCGGCGGAGCTCGACAGGATCAATGACGACGACCGCATGGTGATCAATGCGGCGGCGGCGCGCCAGCTYGGCTTTCCCACGGCGCGTGACGCGGTCGGGCAGATGGTGACCAACTACGCGAACGGCCGGCCGACGCAGGTCGTGGGCGTGGCGCCCGACCTGCGCCAGCGCTCGGCGCGCGACGGCCAGCAGCCGAGCGTGTTCTTCCTGAATGACCACGTCGGCGCATTCACGGTACGCTGCAGCGGCGACGTCGACACGGTCAGGCGCGCCATCCTGGCGCTGTGGCCCCGCTACTTCCCCAACGAGGAGTTGGACGTCACGCGCGTGTCGACGGTGATGTCCAATATCTTCTATGCCGGCGACCTGCGTCTGGCCGGGCTGCTGGCGGCAGCGAGCACGATCGCGACGGCGATCGCCGCCTTCGGGATCTACGTGCTGGCCGCGTACAGCGTGCGGCGACGCGAGAAGGAAATCGTGCTGCGCAAGCTGTACGGAGCCGGCCACCCGGCAATCGCGCGGCTCGTCGTACGCGAGTTCGCGGCGCTGGTCGGTGCCGGGGCCCTGCTCGGACTGCCGTTCGCGTGGATGTCGATCCAGCGCTGGCTGGGCGGGTTCGCCGAGCGCGCGCCGATCGGCCCCTGGACGCTCCTCGCCGCCCTGCTGGTGGCGGCCGTGGTGGCGCTGGTGGCCACGCTGCGCCACGCCCTGGCGGCCGTGCGCATCCGCCCCGCTGCCGCGCTGCAGGAGTGAATCAGCAGGCCGCGCTGCCGCAGACTTTCACGAGCTCGACTTCGAACACGAGACCGTTGTTGCCCGGGATCGCACCCGGCACGCCGCCCGCGCCATAGGCCAGGCTGCTGGGAATGAGGACGGTGCGCTTGCCGCCGACCTTCATGCCCGTCACGCCCTGGCCGAAGCCGGGGATCACGGACTCGTTGGTGCCGACGGCGCCGATGACGAAGGTGAAGGGCTTGCCCGGCTGGGACGCGTCGAACTTGCTGCCCTTGAAATCGGCGGCGGCCGCGCTGTACAGCCAGCCCGTGTAATTGACCTGCACGCGCGCGCCGTTCACGGCTTCGGTGCCGGTACCGATCGAGATGTCGGTCTTCGTCAGCGCGGCGGGATTGTTGACGACGGACGAGCCACCCGATCCACCGCCGCCGCAGGCGGACAGGTTCAGGATGGCGACGAAGGCGGCGGCCAGCGGGAAGGACAGTTTCATGGGACTCCTACAGGACAGGTTGGGTTAACGGATGAGAAAACCGAACCTTACCAACCCGTCCTGCAAGCGTCTGTCGAGGCTCTGTCGAGGATTTGTACCCCTTTGTATTTAGATCTCGACCTGCGTACCAAGCTCGATCACGCGGTTGGCCGGAATCTGGTAATAGTCGGCGGCCGTGCGGGCATTGCGTTGCATCGCCACGTACAGGTGCTCGCGCCATGGCGCCATGCCCGTGCCCGGCACCGAGATCACGGTCTGGCGCGCGATGAAGAACGACGTCTCCATCATCTCGAATTCGAGGCCCTTGACGGCGCACAGGCGCAGGATGTCCGGGATGTTGGCTTCGTCCTTGAAGCCATAGGTCACGTTGAGCTGGAAGCAGTTGTGGCCCAGCGGGACGACCTCGACCTGCTCGCTTTGCGGCACGTACGGCTCCTCGCGGATGTGCACCGTGAGGAAGGCCACGCGCTCGTGCAGCACCTTGTTGTGCAGCAGGTTGTGCAGCAGCGCGTGCGGCACGCCGTCGGTCTCGCCGCGCAGGAAGATGGCGGTGCCGGCCACGCGGTCGGGCGGCGCCACGAACAGCGACTGCAGGAAGTCGTCGAGCGGGATCGCATGTTTTTCCAGGTTCTCGAACACCAGTTCGCGGCCGCGCTTCCACGTCAGCATCGTCGTCAGCAGGATCGCGCCGAGCAGCAGCGGGAACCAGCCGCCGTGCAGCAGTTTCAGCGTGCTGGCCGAGAACAACATGACGTCCATCGCCATGAAGAAGCCGGTGGCGCCGAAGCACAGCCACAGCGGCAGGTGCCAGCGGTAGCGGATCACGAAGAACGTCAGGATCGTCGTCGCGAACATGGTCGCCGTCACCGCGATGCCGTAGGCACCGGCCAGCTTGTCCGACGAACCGAAGCCCACCACGGCCAGCAGCACGACGATCAGCTGCAGCCAGTTCACGGCCGGAATGTAGATCTGGCCGATCTCGCTTTCCGACGTGTGCATCACGCGCATGCGCGGCAGCAGCCCCAGTGCGATGGCCTGGCGCGTCATCGAGAACGTGCCCGAGATCGTGGCCTGCGACGCGATCACGGTCGCCATCGTCGACAGCAGTACGAGCGGCAGCACGCTCCAGCTGCCCAGCTGGTGGAAGAACGGGTTCTCGAGCGCTTCCGGATGCGTGATCAACAGGCCGCCCTGGCCCAGGTAGTTCAAGGCCAGCGCGGGGAACACGACCATGAACCAGGCGAAGCGGATCGGCTTCTTGCCGAAGTGGCCCATGTCCGCGTACAGCGCCTCGGCGCCGGTAAAGGCCAGCACGACGGCGCCCAGCGCGATGAAGGCGATCAGGCGCTCGCGCAGCATGAACTCGAACGCATGCAGCGGGTTCAGGGCCTGCAGGATCACGGGCGCCTGCACGATATTGATGACGCCCATGACGGCCAGCACGACGAACCACACGACCATGACCGGGCCGAACCAGCGGCCGATGCCGGCCGTGCCGTGGCGCTGCACGCTGTACAGCCCGACCAGCACCACGATCGTCAGCGGCACGACGTATTTTTCCAGGCCGGGCGTGGCGACTTCCAGGCCCTCGATCGCGCCCAGCACGGAGATCGCCGGCGTGATCACGCTGTCGCCGTAGAACATGGTGGCGCCGAACACGCCCAGCACCATCAGCACGTAGTGCCAGCGCGACGTGCGCGTGACGGAGTTCAGCGCGAGCGCCATCAGGGCCATGATGCCGCCCTCGCCGCGGTTGTCCGCGCGCAGCACCAGCGTGACGTACTTGAGCGAGACGATCATCGTCAGGCCCCAGAAGATCAGGGAGACGATGCCGAGGAGGTTCGGCGTGGACAGGGCCAGGCCGTGGACGGGATCGAAGATGGTCTTGAGTGTGTACAGCGGGCTCGTGCCGATGTCGCCGTAGACGATACCGACTGCGGCCAGCGTCAGCGCCGCGAGGCTGCTTTTCTTGTGTTGCGACGTCAAGGTTTCACCGTTTTGTTGTTCTGGTGCGTTGCACCATAGAATAATTGACAAGGAAAGACAAGCCGCAACTTTACAGACGGGATGCTATTTTCTCAAAGTTTTTTGCCGGCATTGGATTACAACGTGCGCAGTCTGCATCAATGCGGATCGCCCGAGCGCACGCGTGGCCGTTACCGAGGGAAACTGGAGTGCCGCCGCTGCAGATCCTCGCGCACCGCATGGTGTGGTCGCTGCTCTTCCTCGTGATCGTGCTCGCCGTGCGCCGCCAGTGGGCCTGGCTGAACCTCGTGCGCCAGCCGCGCGTGTTCGGCAGCTTCGTCGCGTCGGCCCTGCTGCTCAGCATCAACTGGCTGATCTATATCTGGGCCGTCAACAACGGCCACGTCATCGAGTCCAGCCTGGGCTATTTCATCAATCCGCTCGTCAACATCATGTTCGGCTCGATGCTGCTGAAGGAACGCCTGCGGCGCACGCAATGGATGGCGATCGCCGTCGCGGCGCTGGGCGTGGCGTGGCTGACGTGGCAGGCCGGCAGCGTCCCGTGGATCGCGCTGGCGCTGGCCGTGTCGTTCGGCGGCTACGGCCTGCTGCGCAAGACGGCCGCGCTGGGCGCACTGGAAGGCCTGTCGTTCGAGACGATGGTCTTGTTCCCGCTCGCGGCCGGTTACGTCGCCTGGCTCAGCATGCACGGCCAGAACGCGTTCCTCAACACGGACTCGAACACCACGCGCCTGCTGCTCGTCGCGGCCGGGCCGATCACGGCGATCCCGCTGCTGCTGTTCGCGGCGGGCGCGCGCAAGATTCCGCTGTCGATCGTCGGGTTGCTGCAGTACATGTCGCCCACGCTGCAATTCCTGCTGGGCATCTGGCTGTTCCACGAAGCCTTTACGCCGGACCGCCTCGTCGGCTTCGTGCTGATCTGGCTCGCACTGGCCCTGTTCGCGGCCGAAGGCCTGCTGAACCGGCCGCAACCAGTTGCCAAACAAGCCTGAAAATTCGGGGTCAGAGCACATTTCCGGAAAAATTCGGGGTCAGAGCAAATTTTGGAACAATTGCCCAACAGGTTGATAGATCCTGTCGGCCTTAGTTCCACACACCGAGGTACGATGTCGTGCCGCCCGATTTTGCTGCTTGAGCAATTGCCCGAAAAAGGGCTCTGACCCCGAATTTGGCGAAAAACCTGCTCTGACCCCGAATTTTCAGTATCCTGTCGTCCTCATTCAATCGAAGCACAATACCTAATGGCCAATTACGTCTACACCATGAACCGCGTGGGCAAGATCGTCCCACCGAAACGCCAGATCCTGAAGGACATTTCGCTGTCGTTCTTCCCGGGCGCGAAGATCGGCGTGCTGGGCCTGAACGGCTCCGGCAAGTCGACGCTGCTGAAGATCATGGCCGGCATCGACACCGACATCCAGGGCGAAGCCCGTCCGATGCCGGGCCTGAACATCGGCTACCTGCCGCAGGAACCGCAACTCGATCCGGAAAAAACCGTGCGCCAGGAAGTGGAAAGCGGCCTGGGCGAAGCGTTCGAGGCGCAGGCGAAGTTGGAAGCCGTGTATGCCGCCTATGCCGAACCGGACGCCGATTTCGATGCGCTGGCCAAGGAGCAGGAGCGCCTGGAATCGATCATCGCCGCATCCGACGGCGGCAACCTGAACCTGCAGCTGGAGATGGCTGCGGACGCGCTGCGCCTGCCGCCGTGGGATGCGAAGGTCGGCGTGCTGTCCGGCGGCGAGAAACGCCGCGTGGCGCTGTGCAAGCTGCTGCTCTCCAAGCCGGACATGCTGCTGCTCGATGAACCGACCAACCACCTGGACGCCGAATCCGTCGAGTGGCTGGAGCAGTTCCTGCTGCGCTTCCCGGGCACCGTCGTCGGCATCACCCACGACCGCTACTTCCTCGACAACGCCGCCGAATGGATCCTGGAACTGGACCGCGGCCACGGCATCCCCTGGAAGGGCAATTACTCGTCCTGGCTGGAACAGAAGGAAGCCCGCCTGAAGCAGGAAGAAGCGACAGAATCGGCACGGCAGAAGGCGCTGGCGAAAGAGCTCGAATGGGCGCGCCAGAATCCGAAGGCACGCCAGGCCAAGTCGAAGGCGCGCCTGGCCCGCTTCAACGAACTGTCCGAATACGAATACCAGAAGCGCAACGAGACGCAGGAGATCTTCATCCCCGTCGCGGAACGCCTGGGCAACGAAGTCATCGAGTTCAAGAACGTCTCGAAAGCCTTCGGCGACCGCCTGCTGATCGACAACCTGTCGTTCACCGTGCCGCCGGGCGCGATCGTCGGCATCATCGGCCCGAACGGCGCCGGTAAGTCGACCTTGTTCCGCATGATCGCCGGCACCGAGCAGCCGGACAGCGGCGAAGTCGTCATCGGCAAGACGGCAAAGGTCTCGCTGGTCGACCAGTCGCGCGACAGCCTGGCAGCCGGCAAGACCGTGTTCGAGGACGTCAGCGGCGGTGCCGACATGCTGTCCGTCGGCCGCTTCGAGATGCCGTCGCGCGCCTATCTCGGCCGCTTCAACTTCAAGGGCGCCGACCAGCAGAAGCTCGTCGGCAACCTGTCCGGTGGTGAACGCGGCCGCCTGCACCTGGCCAAGACGCTGCTCAAGGGCGGCAACGTGCTGCTGCTGGACGAACCGTCGAACGACCTGGACGTCGAGACCCTGCGCGCGCTGGAAGACGCGCTGCTGGAATTCGCGGGCAGCGTGATGGTCATCTCGCACGACCGCTGGTTCCTCGACCGCATCGCCACCCACATCCTCGCGTTCGAAGGCGAATCGCAGGTCACCTTCTTCAACGGTAACTACCAGGAGTACGAAGCCGACAAGAAGAAACGCCTGGGCGAGGAAGGCGCCAAGCCGAAGCGGATCCGTTACAAGCCGCTCACTAGCTGATTACAGCTGATCCACGCTATCCCTCCAGGTAGCGCAAGGCATCCAGCGCCGCCATGCACCCGGTGGCGGCGCTGGTGATGGCCTGCCGGTAGACGTGGTCCTGCACGTCGCCGGCGGCGAACACGCCGGGAATGCTGGTGGCCGTTGCCAGGCCGTGGCGTCCGGCGCGCGTAACGATGTAGCCGTTTTCCATCTCCAGCTGGTCCGCGAAGATGGCCGTGTTGGGCTGGTGGCCGATCGCCACGAACATGCCGTGCACGGGCAGCACGCGCATACCCGCACTGCCGCGCAGGCGCAGCGCCTGCACACCCGCCGTATCGCCCAACACTTCCTCCACCTCGTGGTTCCACAGGATGTCCACCTTGCGCTCGTCCACCCGCGCCAGCAGGCGCTCGACGAGGATCGCCTCGGCGCGCAACTGGTCGCGGCGATGCACCAGCGTCACGCGCGCCGCGATGTTCGACAAGTACAGCGCCTCTTCCACGGCCGTGTTGCCGCCGCCGATCACGGCCACGTCCCGGCCGCGATAAAAGAAGCCGTCGCAGGTGGCGCAGGCCGAGACGCCGCGGCCCATGAACGCCTGTTCCGACGGCAGGCCCAGGTAGCGCGCCGACGCGCCGGTGGCGATGATCAGCGCGTCGCACGTGTAGTCGCCCAGGTCGCCGGACAGACGCAACGGCCGCTCGCGCAGGTGCGCCGTGTGGATGTGGTCGAAGACGATCTGCGTGTCGAAGCGCTTCGCGTGCAACTCGAAGCGGCGCATCAACGCCGGTCCTTCCACGCCGTCCGGGTCGGCGGGCCAGTTCTCGACGTCGGTCGTGGTCATCAGCTGCCCGCCCTGCGCGATGCCGGTGACGAGCATGGGGTTCAGGTTGGCGCGCGCCGCGTACACGGCGGCGGAATAGCCCGCCGGGCCGGAACCCAGGATCAGGACGTTGGCATGTCGGTTCATCATGTCAGGAAGCGATGTGGTTCGAAAGATGACGGGAGAACCGGTCGGGCGCCATGAAGCCGATCACGCGGCCGTCCGGCACCTCCTTGCCCTGCTTGAACAGGATGATGCCGGGCGGCCCGAACAGGCCGAATTTCTTCATCAGCGCGCGGTCCTCGTCGTTGTTGGCGGTGACGTCGACCTGCAGCAGGCGCACCTGCTTCATCTGCGCCTCCACCTTCGGTTCGGAAAACGTGAAGCGTTCCATCTCCTTGCACGACACGCACCAGTCGGCATAGAAATCCAGCATCACGGGCGTGGTGGACGCCGCGAGCACGCGATCCAGTTCGGTCAGGGTGCGGATGCGCTCGAACTTCTGCGCCTTGTTCTCCTGTGCCGCGGCGACCGGTGTCCCGCGCAGGTGCGCGAGCGGCTGCAGCACGTCCCGGCCCGCGCTGGCGGCACCCAGCAGTTCGAACAGGCCGGCCGTCAGCAGCACGAGACCCAGCGTCTTGCCCGCATACGCGCCCAGTCCCGCGCCCGCGCCGATCGGCTCGAACACGCGCAGGAACACGGCGCACAGCACGGCGAACGCGCCCCACAACAGCATCGCAACGGTCACCGGGAACACGGGCGTCACCATCCAGATGGCGACCGCCAGCAGCAGCAGGCCGAACACGCGCTTGACGTGGTTCATCCACGCGCCGGCGCGCGGCAGCAGGCTGCCCGCCGAGACGCCCGTCAGCAGCAGCGGCACGCTCATCCCCGCCGCCATCGAGAACAGCGCCCAGCCACCCGTCCACACGTTTTTCGTCTGGCTGATGTACAGCAGCGCGCCCGCCAGCGGACCGGCCACGCAGGGCCCCACGATCAGCGCCGACAGCGCGCCCATGACGAACACGCCGGCGAAGCGGCCACCGCTCATGCGCCCGCTCGTCGCGGACAGGCGGCTCTGCAGGCCGCTCGGCAGTTGCAGCTGGTAGACGTCGAACATCGACAACGCCAGCGTTACGAGCAGCGCGCCGAACGTCAGCAGCACCCACGGTTTTTGCAGCGCGCCGGCCAGGCCCTCTCCCGCCAGGCCGGCGGCGACGCCGAGCGCCGTGTAGACGAGCGCCATGCCCAGGCTGTACGCCAGCGCCAGAATCAAACCTTTGCTGCGCGAGACATTGCCTTCGCCGACGATGATCGACGACAGGATCGGCACCATCGGCAGCACGCATGGCGTGAACGACAGCAGCAGGCCGAACGCGAGGAAGGCGAGGCCGATGCGCCAGGCGCTGCCCGATTGCAGCGTGCGTTGGGCCAGCGAGCTGTCGTCTTCCTGCGCGGGCGGCGGCGCGGCCGCGGGTACGGCTGCGGGTGAGACCGCATCCGCCGTCGCGGGCTGCAATGCGCCCGGCACGGCCGGATCGACATTGAACGCCACCTCGGCGGGCGGATAGCACAATCCTTCGTCCGCGCAGCCCTGGTAGCCGACGCGCAGCACGAACGGCGTCTTCGCCTCCGCCTTCAACGGCAGGTCGGCCGCCAGCTGGCCCGCATAGGTCTCCATCTCCTTGTTGAAATTGCTGTCGAACTTGCGCACGCCGTCCGGCAAGGCCGGCTGGCCGACCTGCGGCGCGGTGAACACGAGGCGGTCGCGGTACAGGTGGTAGCGGGGCGCGATGGTCCAGGCCAGGTGCACGATGCCGCCCGGGCGCAATTCGGCGCTCAGCTGGAACGCCTGTTCGGGCGGCAGGAAGTCGTCGTCGGCACGCGCCGGCTGCGCGGCCGCGCAGGCCAGCAGGACGAGCGCGGTCATCCATCGAAAGAAGTGCTTCATGATGCGTAATCTCCTGAAATGCTGTGGTGATGCACGTTTCCCGCGCTGTCGATGGCGAAGTACGCCAGTCCGCTGGCGGAAAGGAATGCCAGCGCGTCGGCCTCCTTCAGCATGGCGATGGTCGACACGCTGCCCCCGAGCGCGGCCAGCGGCGCCAGCACGCTCACCGAACGCCAATGCGACACCGGCATGCCGGTGCGCGGATCGAGCACRTGGCAATAGCGCTTGCCGTCGAGGTCGAAGCAGCGTTCGTAGTCGCCGCTCGTCGTCAGCGCGCCCTGGCTGACGGCGATGCTGGCGACGATGCCGCCGGCCTTGCGCGGGTCCTGGATGCCGATGCTCCACGGCCGGCCATCCGGCTGCGGCCCGATGAAGCGCATGTCGCCACCGAGGTTCACGTAGCCGTGCCGCACGCCGCGTTGCGCCAGCTGCGCACACGCGCGGTCGGCCGCGTATTCCTTGCCGAAGCCGCCGAAGTCGATCTCCATGCCGGCACGCGGCAGGAAGATCGCGCCGTCCTCGCGCCGCACGGCCGCCCAGTCCACCAGTGCCAGCAGCGGCGCCAGTTCGTCCGGGCCGGGCACGCGCGGTTTGCGGAAATCCCAGGCGCGGCGCAGCACGCCGGACGTGATGTCGAACAGGCCACCGCTGGCACCATATAAATGGTCGGCGTAGGCAAGCAGCTGCCACGTCTCGTCGTCGCATTCCACGCGATAGCGCCCCGCCGCCGCGTTGATGCGGCTGACGATGCTGTCGGCGCGGTAGCGGGAGTAGATGCGCTCGATGCGCCGCACTTCCGCGATCGCCGCCTGCGCCAGTTGTTCCGCCGTGCCGTGATCGGGCGCGGCCAGCCGGATCTCGCAGCGGCTGGCCATCGCCTCGAACGGAACGCGGTGGACCGCCTCTACCATCGCCGCGTCAATCCGATCTGGAGGATGCGGGCACGCAGCGGCGCCAGCCCCGGACTGCCGTCGTGGAACAATCGCCAGCTGGCGCGCTGTTCGTAGCCTTCGACCTTGACGTCCACCGTCCACAGCTTGCCGATCTCGCGCGCCACCTTCAGCCCGACCGTCACGGCGCCGAAGCCGGACAGGCGCTGGTCCGGTGACGACAACCGGTTCGGGTCCGCGCCGCTCGAGAAGCCCGGCGGGAACGGCGCGCCGAGTGTCGCGTCGTACACGGGGTCGTAGTAGAAATATGCCGCGCTCTGCGTGTACAGGCGCAGTTCCGGCACGATGGTCCACCCGTTACCCAGCGGCTGCACGTATTCGCCGGACAGCGTATGGGCACGGATGCGGAACGAATCGCTGTAGTAGCGGTAGCCCAGGCGCGTCGTGCCGCCCGTGGCATCGACGTAGTGGTTCCAGCGCAGCAGCACGGTGTTATCGCGCCGCGACCGCGGCCGGTTGTCGAACAGTTTATACGGGTCGTTGTAATAGCCGCTGCCGTTGGTGCGCGTGAGCGTGAGCTGGGCGATGTCGTTCGGCGTCAACGCCCGCGTCACGCCGGCGAGCACGCTGACCGTGCGCTTGTGCTCGTCGACGACGACGTTGTTGACGGGGTTGATGCTGTCGAGGCTGCCCGCGAGACCGAATGCCCACGTCGTGTTGTTGTCCTCGCTGGACAAGGTCCCGTTCAGCGACAGCACGCGCGACACATAGTCGTGCTCCGTCGAATACGCCGCGCCGGCCGTCAGCGTGCCGCGCCGGAAGTAGCGCGTGACGGCAAAATCGCCCGCCTTCCTCTCGTCCTGCATGTGCGAGGCACCGGAGATGGCGGTGTGGTAGCGCGGCGATGCACCGGACACGTCGTCGGCCGTCAGCGTGCCTTCGACCGACCAGTCGCTTGCCATGGGCGCCGTCACCGACACCGACGGCGAATGCGCGTGGATGCGGTCCAGGCCGGGCTGACGGTCGGCGTAGTCGAGATAGCGCAGGCTGATGCTGCCGTTCTGAGGGGGTTCGTCGGCCTGCGCCTGCACGCCGGGCAGCAGCAGCGCCGCGGCGAGCAGCGCGGCCGCCAGTTCCTGTGGGGATTGTTTGGAAGTCGTCATCATGCTCCTCAGTTGCAGCCGCAGCCGCCGCCACCCACGCCCGCGCCGCCGGATGCGGCTTCGCGGCTCGTGTAGATATGATCGGCGTAGCGGGTCTCGAGCCTGTCGCCGCCGAAGGTCATCTGCGGCTTCGCCAGATTTCCCTTTTCCCAAGGCTGCACGGTGGTGCAGCCGGCCAGCGCCAGCAGCGCCGGCGCAATCAGTCGAACAACCTTCATTTCGCGCCTCCCAACGCTTTCTGGATCACCTGTTCGAGGGCCGTGCGGTCGGCTTCCTTGAAACCCGCGTGCTCGTACAACACCTTGCCGTCCGGCCCGATCAGGACGCTGCTGGGCATGCCCCTGATGCCGTAGGCGCGCGGCGTCGCGCCGGCCGGATCGAACGCGATCGTGAAGCGGGCCGGCGTCTCGGACAGGAAGCGGCGCGCGTCGTCGCTCTTCGCGTCGAGGTTGACGCCGACCACCTGCAGCCCGCGCGCGCCGTAGCGCGCCTGCATCTCGTTCATCCACGGGAACGACTGGCGGCACGGGCCGCACCACGACGCCCAGAAATCCACGTACACGAGCCGGCCCTGCAGCTTCGCCAGCTGCACCGCGGCGCCATCCTTGCCGGGCAGCTCGAACTGCGGCGCCGGGACACCGCGGTCGAGCGCAGAGGCGCCGCTCGCCTGCAGCGCCGCCGCGAGGACGATCGCCATGCGCAACACGCGCGTCGTACGGGCGCTCATCATTTCACCTCCTTGCGGACGAAGCGACGCCAGCCGAGCACACCGAACGACAACACGACCAGCAGCGCGAGCACGGGGTCGTTGCCGCTGGTCGCGGCCGAACAACCACCGCCGCCGGCATTCTGCGGCGTGGCCGCGGTCGGCCCGGACGGCGCAACCGCCGCATTGCCCTTGCCGCTCAACGCGACGGTCCACGCGCCGCCGCCGTCGGCCGCCAGCGCCATGCTGCCGCTGGCATCACCGGCACCGACCGGCGTGAAGCGCACGACGAGGTCGCAGCTGGCGCCCGGTTGCAGGGTGAACGGCACGGCCGCGCAGCCGGTGCTATCGGCCTGCAGTGCGAACGGGCCCGTGAACGTGGCGGCCGTCACCGTGGCGGCGCTGGCGCCCGTGTTGGTCAGGGTGATGCGGTGCGTGGGCGCGGTGCCGTTGACGTCCGCGCTGCCGAAGTCGAACGATTGCGGATTCACCGTCAGCATCGGCACGGGCACGGCGACGCCGGTACCGCCCAGGTTCACGTTGAGCTGGCTGCCCGCATCCGTCATCAGCACGAAGGCCGCGGCACGCTGGCCGGCGGCCGTCGGCTTGAAGCTCACGTCGATGGTGCAGCTGGCCGACGGCGCGACGGTCACGTTGGCCGCGCAGGTACCGCCCAGCACGAAGTCGGTCGCCTGCGCGCCGTCCAGCACGAGCGATGCGACCTTGAGGGACGCCGTACCGCTGTTCGACAGCGTGACGGTGTGGGCGGCGGAACTCTTGCCGACCTGCGCGTCCGCGAACGCGACCGGTCCCGCTTCGGACAGGGCCGGCTGCGCGGCCGGTGCCGCGGTACCGGTGCCGCTGATGGCGACCTGCAGCGGCGCGGCGTTCGACGTCACGGCCAGGGTGGCCGCCGCCGCGCCCACCGTCGTCGGTGCGAAGGCGAGGGTCACGGTGCAGTTGGCACCCACCGCCAGCGTCGTGCCGCACGTTTTGCTGGCGATGCTGACGCTGGCCGCGCCCGAGACGGCGATGCCGTTCAGCGTGAGCGCCACGTTGCCGGTGTTGGACAGCGTGACGGTCTGCGTGGCGGCCGTGGCGCCGATCGTCTGCGTGCCGAAGGCAACGGCGGATGGATTCGCGCCGACGGCAGGCGCCGGCGCGGCGACGGTGCCGGTGAGCGCCACCGACACGGCGCCGTTGGACGCGTTCGAGGCCAGCGCGAGATTGCCGCTGAACGTGCCGCTGCCGGAGGCATTCGCGCTGACGGTCACGGTGCAGCTGCCGCCGGCCGGTACCGGCGTCGCCGTGCTGCAGGTGCCGCCCAGCGTGAACACGCCGGCATTGGCGCCGCCGACGGCGATACTGCTGAAGGTCAGCGCCGCCTGCCCCGTGTTATTGACCGTGATGCTGCGCGCAGGCGATGCACTGCCGGCGACGAGGGCACCGAAGTCGATGGCATTGGCCGACAGCGCGACGGTCGCCTGCGGCACGGCATTACCGGTACCGGAGAGGCTCACGGTGCTGGAACCGCCCGTGGCATTGTGCGCGATGACGAGCGACGCGCCGCGCGTGCCGGCGGCCGTGGGGTTGAAGCCGATCTGCACGGTGCAGCTGGCGCTCGCCGCCAGCGTGGTGCCGTTGGCGCAGGTGCCGCCGCTGATCGTGTAGTCGCCGGCAGCCGCGCCGGTGAGCGACAGCGTGCCCACGGTCAGCGTGGCATTGCCCGTGTTGGACAGGGTGGTGGCGAGCGGCGACGCCGCCTGGCCGATGGTGGTGGCGGCAAAGCTCAGCGACGCCGGGTTGACGGAAGCGGCCGGTGCCGCTGTCACGTTCGGGTTGCCGATGAAGGCCGCCAGGTCCGCAAGTTCCGCCGTGCTGAAGCGGCCACTGAACATGCCCATGCCGCCCTTGTTGGTGCTGATGGCGTTGCTGATGACGCTCGGCTTGTCGGCTGCGGCCTGGATGTTGTTGACGTTGGAGGCCGGCGAAGCGCCGTGGCAGGCCTGGCAGGCGGTGCCGCCGCCGACCGGGCCGTTCAGGTAAAGGCTCTTGCCGTTCAGCGCATCGGCCGCGTGCGCGGCCGGAACGAAGACGCACAAGGCGAGGACAGGCCAGGCGCGGCGCAAGCGCCCCGGCAGGGAAGAGAGACGTCGATGCAGCCCGATCATAGGGACTCCCAGATTCGTTCAAAGGACACAGCCACCCAAGGCCAGTGCGTTCATCCCGCAGTGCAGCAGCGCGCACAGGCGCCAGTCACGGCTGCGCTGGTACAGCAACGCCAGCACCGCTCCCGGGGCCAGCACCAGCAGCACCGCGCGCCAGCCGGAGCCCAGGTGCAGCAGCGCGAACGCGGCCGCCGACAGCGCCACCGATAGTCCCGCCGGGCCACCGCGTCGTATCAGCCATTCCTGCAACCCGGCGCGTACCACCCATTCCTCCAGCACGGGCGCCAGCAACAGCAGGCGCACCAGCGCGGCGGCATCGGGTGCGGCGACCTGGCCGGTACAGACCAGGTGCGACGACAACAGGGCAATGGACGGCATGATCGGCACAGGGCAACCCGAACGGCTCCGGTAGCGGGTGCTACTGCGGAAATCGTCCGGTTAATACCGAACAAACAAGAAAGGTTCAGTCCGCCTGGAAAAAAATTTCGTGCGGGCACGCGAACGGCGCCCAACTGGTGTCAAAACGACATGATTGCCATATCCACCACATCGTTTAATGCGCGGAAATGGATCGGGGTCAAACAGATATCGTGGGTAGAATCGACGTGATTGAGGTTCTTCAAAGCGTGCGCGTTTGCGCCAGATCGACACGAATTGGCTGCGCCGCTTGGCAGACTATGTTCATGACACATTACCGCGACAACCGGGTCCCGGGCGGGACGTTCTTTTTCACGGTGCACCTGCTGGATCGAGACAGCACCTTACTGACAGACCATTTCTCGGCCTTTGGCGAAGCGATGCGGCAGGCGCGCATCCGCAAGCCCTTCCACGTCGATGCGTGGGTCGTGCTACCGAACCATGCCCATGCGATCTGGACTTTGCCGCCGGGCGACCACGACTGCGCAACGCGCTGGCGCGCCGTCAAGATCGCGTTTTCGAAAGCGCTGAACAAGGCCTGCACGCCGGGCGGCGCCAGGCCGAAGGGAGAGTCCGGCACGGGCGACGGCACCATCTGGGAACGCCATTACCGTGCCTACCGGATCATCAGCGACGAGGAATACGCCAGCCTGATCGACTACGTGCACGGCAACCCGGTACGCCACGGCTTTTGCCAGCATGCGGCCGACTGGCCGTGGTCGTCGCTGCACCGCTTCGTCGCGGCAGGTTTCACGGCCCCCGCGCAGCCGCTCGCGCTACCGCCGTGGATGCGAACGCCGAGCCAGCCCGCACAGATCGTGTATCCCTGACAATCTGGAGCAAATTCGGGGTCAGAGCACTTTTTCGAGACATTGCTCAGATGGCAAAAGGCTGTCGAACATCGCGGCATGGCCTAGCCTACGACGAAGTCCGAGCTTGCGGCCCTTCCCTCTTGAGACATTGTTCAAAAATGTGCTCTGACCCCGAATTTTGGGCAAAAAGAAAAAGGGCCCGCTGGCCCTTTTTCCCCCAGGAGTAAAACGACTACGCTCAGAAGCTGTAGCGCGCCCCCACGGTCCAGGCGTCGGCCTTGGCGCCGAAAGCCTTGCTTTTGCCGTAACGCTCATACTCGGCGGTCAGCGCAACCTGCTGGTTGATGTTGTACTGCAGACCGACGGCGCCATAGGCACCCGTATCGGTGTCCTTCAGGTTCAGGGCAGCGCTTTCCAGCTTGCGCTCGCTGTGCTGCAGGCCCAGCTTGCCGTACACGGAGAACTGGTCGTTGACCGGGACATTGTACTTGCCGGCGACATAGTAACCATAGCCCTTGGTGTGGCCGCCCGCGCTGGTGCCGTCAGCATTGCTGTAGCTGAAGTCCGAGTTGCGGATGTCCGTGTAACCGGCTTCCACGCCCCAGTTCTGGTCGAATTCATAGCCGCCAAAGATCTTGGCCGAGGCTTTATAACCGTCGCTGTTGAAATTGGTCAGGCCACCGACCGACGAATCTTTATGGTCCGCCGTGGCAACGCCGACACCGACATAGGCGCGCGGTTGGGTAGTTTGGGCCTGGGCCGCGCTCATGGCGGCGGCGCCCGCGATCAGTGCAACGATGAGTTTTTTCATGTTCGGATTCCCTTTGCGTTGTTTGACTGGTTCGCAATTCTTTTGAATCGCGATGTGGTCAAGATAGCACCGCAAAGTGGTGAAAGTCCCGGCTGAACTCGTAAGAGCTGTAAGCAAATGTAAGTAAGTGACTCCAAATTCAGTAATTCTTTAATGAAAATTGAGGCAAGATAACACCAGTTTAGCTCACGTAACGAAAAGTTAGGTTGATCCTTGGTCCAACCACTTTAGCGGTCCGATGGATGCCGTGGAGCCAGTTGGCTTGCAGGCAACCGCCCATCAGGAGCAGGCTGCCATCGGTCAGGTCGAGTTTCACGGTGCGGCCGCTGGCCTTGTGGCGCAAGATGAATGTGCGGGTGGCACCATAGCTGAGCGAGGCAATGACGGGTTGCCGGCCCAGTTCCGGCTCGTCGTCGCTGTGCATGCCCATGCGGTCGGCGCCGTCGCGGTAAAGGTTCAGCAGCACGCTGTTGTAGCGCCGCCCTGTGACGTGCTCGACGGCCGCGCGCAGTGCTTCCAGCAGCGGCGTCAATGGGAGGGGCTGCAGGGTCAGTCCAGAATACGTGTAGCTGGCCTCGCCATACCAGGCCGTCAGGCGCGGCTGCAGGTAGCGCTTGCCGTACACGACGACGCTGTCGGCGCGCCACGGCGTTTCACCCAGCAGGCGCGCGAGGATCTCGGCATTGGCAAGCGGCATGGGAAGCTGGGGAAGCATGGCCAGCTCGCCATCCTCGATGGGGATAGTCTGCAGTTCCATGCCTGTGGAAAACAAATCCATTAGACAATATTGCTATGATGGCGGGATCCATCGACCGAGACATTTTCTCATGAACAAACGCCAATTCCTCGGCGCCGCGGCCGTCGCGGGCGCCTTTCCCGTTGCCGGCCATGCGGCCCAGCCGTCCGGACGGGGCCCTGCCCTGCTGACGGYCACCGGCGCCATCGCGCGCGGCAACCGCGGTCCGCTCGACCCGGCGCTGGACCAGATGATGCACAAGCACCAGGTCACGTTCACGCAAGCGTGGGCATTCGATTACGCCAGCCTGCTGGCGCTGGCGCCGCAGACGATCCGCCCGACGCTGGAATACGACGGCAAGCCGCATACCCTGCGCGGTCCGCTGCTGGTGGACGTGCTGGCACACGCCGGCGCCACCTTGAACGACAGGACGGTGCTGGTGCTGCGCGCGGTGGATGGCTACAACGTCGAGCTGCCGGTCGCCCAGGCACGGGCGCGCCGCTTCATCGTCGCCACGCATATCGACGGCAACCCGATGCCGCTGGGCGGCCTGGGCCCGTTATGGGCCGTGTACGACGCCGACCGGGTGGCGGAAATGGCGGCACTCCCGGTCGCCCAGCGCTTTGCCGCCTGCCCCTGGGCGTTGTATCACGTCGAAGTCAATCACGCGTAGGCTTCGGCCAGGCTCATCACGCGGGGCGTGACCTTGATGCCGACGTTGCCGAACAGCGTATCGAGCGCGGCCAGGTTGGCCGCGCATTCCTCGGTCTTCCAGCCTTTGAACAAATCGGTGCCATCCTTGTGGAAATGCAGGTCGAGTACCTTGCCCTTGTCCTTGTGGATATAGCTCTGCTGATAGGTACTCTGGAAACCCAGTTCCGCCAATGCCGTCAGCACGGCACGCGGTGGATTGTCGGGGTCGGTGGCCATGAAAACGCCGAACGTCTTGCCGGGTGGCTTGGCCGCCACGTCGACTTCGTAGATGCCCGGCGCCTTGGTCACGCTGGTGCTTTTCAGGAACAGCATGTTGTCTTCCTCCTGCGCGGATAGCGACAACGTGGCCACCATCCTGTTAATTGAAACCAGACACAGCTTATTGCAGTACGGGAAGTTTGTCGACGTGTCGTTTCCGAGATTTTGCTCTACTGCAACAGCTTATTGTGACAGCAGTCCGATCACGCTGGCCGCGACGAGCGCACCGCAAGCGAGCATGCCGATGACGAAACCCACCTCGCGCTTCGCCGGATCGCGGTAATAACCCAGTGCGTACAGGATACGCCCGATGCACCACAGCAGGCCACCGGCAGCCGCCCAGGCATCGCCCAGATAGTGGCCGCACAACCACAACGGTCCCAGCACGAGCGGCAGCTGCTCCAGCGTATTCGCCTGTACCCGCTGCGCGCTCTGGAACGGCAGCGGACCGTCCATTAACGGCGCCGGCACCTTGTATCTGGCTCTCGCCCAGCCGGCCATCATGCCGGTCCAGAAATAAACGCCGAGCACGGCCAACGTGGCCCATGCGGTCAATACCATCATTTCTCCCTTCGCTTTGCAAGATCCCATGTCGCCATGGCAAGGGCGTCGTACAAATCTCCCGTCAGGGGATCCCACGTGCTGACGGCCGCGTGCTGGCGCGCCACCGTCGCGCCGTCGCCGCGCGCGATCGGGCCGGACAGTGCCGCTTCCGGCCCGAGCCGCAGCACGTTGGCGAGGGTCTCGGTGGCGAGCGGCCGCGCCAGTTCGCGCGCCACGTCGGCCGGGATGCCCGCCGCCTGATAAGCGCGCAGCGCCGCATCCATAACGGTCACGAGGTAGTTCGACGCGAACACGGCCGCCGCATGATAGACGGTCTTCGCGGCCGCATCTATCCGTACCGGACGCGCGCCGATCGCCTCGAACGCGGGCAGCAGGATTGCCAGCGCAGCGGCATCGCCCTCGACGCCGCAGAACGTGCCGTCGAACGAGGCCACGACCGTCTCCGGATCGGCGAAACTGCGCACCGGATGCACGCTGGCGACGCACGCGCCCGCGCGGCGCAGCGCATCCAGTTCGTCCGAAGCCTTGGCGCCGCTGCAGTGGAACACGACCGCCCCCGCCAGCGTCGCCGACTGCGCCAGCGCGGCGGCGACGGGTCCGATGGCATCGTCGGCCACGGCCAGCATCCACACGTCGGCCGGGCGCAGCGCCGCGGTATCGTCGACCGGGGTGCCGGCACCGATGAAGGCGACGCCGGCGCGCGCACTGGCGCTGCTCCGTGTGTGCACGTCCTGCACGGCGAACACGCCGCGTGCCGCGAACAGGCGGCCGAGGGCGCGGCCCACGTGGCCGGCGCCGACGATGTTCAACGTCGCCGTCATCAGAACCGCGAGCCGGGCTGGCGCAGGAACCCGGTTTCTTCAGGCGTCGACGCGCGGCCGAGGATGGCATTCCGGTGTGGGAAGCGGCCGAAGCGCGCGATCACGCCGCGGTGGCGGTGCGCGTAATCGAGCATCTCGTCGAAACCCGGGTGCTCGGCGGCGAGTATGCCGAACAGCTCGACGGCGCGCTCCTGCATGTACGCGTCCTCGGCATGTTCGAACGGCATGTAGACGAAGGCGCGCTGCAGCGGCGGCAACTGGCGATCGGCGCCGCTGTCGACGAGCCGGCGCGCGGCCGCCAGCGCCAGCGCGTCGCCGGCGAACGCCCTGGGCGTGTCGCGGTGGGCGTTGCGGGTGAACTGGTCGAGCACGAGGATGCGCGCGAGCGCGCCTTGCGGCCCCTCGTCGTCCCACTCGCGCAGGCCGCCGGCCAATGCCTGTTCGATCGTGGCGCCGAAGCGCCCGCGGACAATGGCGTCGAATGCGTCCTGCTTGACGAACCATTCGCGGCGCGGCTTGCCGGCATCGAGGCTGCCGGGTGCGCCGAACCAGAAATCGAGAACTTCCTGCGATGTCATCGTGCTCCTTCTTGATTGCGTTTCAGTTGCGTGCATGCGAAAGCTGGAAGCCGTCCACGCCGTCGAACGTCGCCAGCTCGGTGGCGAGCAGCGACAGCGGCGCACCCGGCTTGCCGGCCAGTTCCAGCGCGACGAAATGCCATTCCTGGCAACCGTTCACGCTGGAGATCGTCAGCGAGCCGCCGGCGATCTCGTAGCCGCGCTCCAGCGCCGCCTTGCGCAGCATGTCTTCCTGTGGATAGACGCCGTTCTTGAAGTGCAGCGTCACGGCCACCGCATGGCGCGACGGCAGCAGCCCGACCGCCTTGTTCAGGTAGATCATGATCATCGCCGAAAAGAACGCAAGGCCCATCGCGGCCATATAAAACCCGAGGCCGACGAGGATGCCGATCACGGATGACGACCAGATCGAGGCCGCCGTCGTCAGGCCGCTGATGTTGAAGCCCGAGCGCATGATGACGCCGGCGCCGAGGAAGCCGATGCCGGTCACGACGCCCTGGATCACGCGCGTGGGATCGACGAACGGCACCGAGGCGCCCAGTCCGCCGAACCAGTGGCTCGGATAGCCGCCGACGACGGTCAGCGCGCACGACGCCATGCACACGAGACCATACGTGCGCATGCCGGCCGCGCGGCCATGGTACGAACGCTCATAGCCCACCATCAGGCCCAGCAGCAGCGCGCCGAGCAGGTTCAGGAGGATCAGGCCATTCGTGGCCAGTTCCGAGTGCGACCAGTACGCGCCGATCAGGCTGGGCAAGGTCAGGCCCAGGTCAGGTGTAGCCGGGACACTCAAGGTTTTTTCCTGACCAGCTGTTTTTCGAATTCGACGTCGTGCTTGCTGACGCGTTTGACCTCTTGCGGACCGAGGCCGTTGACGAATGCCACGAAGTCGTCCAGCTCGAGCGGTGCGCACAGCGGCGGCGCGCCCGGTTTCTCGGACAGGAAGAAATGCCCGTCGCCGGTGCGCGCCATCGAGTACGACGTCACGCCGGTGCGCCTCTTGAGCCGCTCGACGGCGGCACTGGCGCGGGTAGAACGTGCACCTGCCATTCAGATCTCCTTCGTGCGCAGTTCGAGCCAGTCGCGCGCGGGGCCGCTCACGTGCGGCAGCAGGCGCGCGCGCACGCTGCGGTGGTAATCGTTCAGCCACGCCGCTTCGTCGCCGCGCAGCAGCGACAGGTCGAGGCAGCGCGTGTCGATCGGGCACAGGGTCAGCGTCTCGAAGCCGAGGAACTCACCAAATTCGCCCTTGTCGACGACGCGCGTCAGCACGAGGTTCTCGATGCGGATGCCCCAGTGGCCGGGGCGGTAGATGCCCGGTTCGTTCGACGTGATCATGCCCGGCTCCATGGCCGTATGCGGCTCCGGCGGCGCCGATGGCGAGATCACCTGCGGGCCTTCGTGCACGTTGAGGAAGTAGCCGACGCCGTGGCCGGTACCGTGGCCGTAATCGATGCCGGCCGCCCAGATCGGCGCACGCGCCAGCGCATCGAGCATCGGGCCTTTCGTACCGCGCGGGAAGCGTGCCATGGACAGCGCGATCATCCCTTTCAGGACCAGCGTGAAGTCCCGCTTCTGCGCGGCGGACGGCGTGCCGACCGGGATGACGCGCGTGATGTCGGTCGTGCCACCCAGGTACTGGCCGCCCGAATCGATCAGCAGCAGGCCGTCGCCCTCGATCACGGCGCACTGGCCGGGCGTGGCGCGGTAGTGCATGATCGCGCCGTTCGCATTGAAGCCGGCGATGGTGCCGAAGCTGGGGCTGACGAAGCCGGGACGGCGTGCGCGCACCGCGGTGATCTGCTCGTCGATGTGGACTTCGTTCAGCGGCGCGCGGTTGGCGTCGGCCAGGGTCGCTTCGAGCCAGGCGAAGAATTCGCASAGCGCGGCGCCATCGTGTTCCATCGTGTCGCGCACGTGGTCCATCTCGGCATCGAGCTTGCGCGACTTGGCGAGCGTCGTCGGATTGATGGCTTCCACGACGCGCACGCCCTGCGGCACGGCGGCGCGCATGCCGGCGGTGACGCGGCGCGGGTCGATCAGCAGCGAGCTGTCGGCCGGGAGCGCCGCCAGCGCATGCTGCGCCTGGTCGTACGGGGCCACGCGCACCCCATCCTCCTGCAGCCGCGCACGGAGAGTGTCATCGATCTTGCCGTCGGCGACGAACAGCGTGGCCCCCGTCGATTCGACCAGCGCATGCGCGAGGAACACGGGATTGAAGCTGACGTCGGCACCGCGCAGGTTGAACAGGTAGGCGATATCGTCGAGGGTCGAGATGAAATGGCGTTCGCCGCCAACGCGCGCCATCGCGTTGCGCGTCGCGTGCAGTTTGTCGGCGCGATCGAGCACGGCATACGGCGCCACGTGCTCATACACGGGCTCCGGCGGCAGGCCGGGGCGGTCCGTCCAGATCTCGTCCAGCAGGTCGAGGTCGGTGCGCAGTTGGATACCGCGCGCGGCCAGCGCATCGCCCAGCAGGCGCGCGACGGCCAGGCCCAGCACGCGGGCGTCGACGGCGACCGTCTGCCCCTCGTCCATGTTGTCGGCCAACCAATCGATGTGCAGCAGGCTTGCGCCGGACGGGGTCTTCATCAGGTTGATGTCGGTGCCCGCCAGTTCCTGCCCGGCCTGCGTGTAATAGCGGCCATCCGTCCAGACGCCGGCGAAGTCGCGCGTCGCGATGAAGGTGCCGACCGAGCCCGTGAACCCGGACAGCCACTCGCGGCCTTTCCAGCGGCCGGGCAGGTATTCGGACAGATGCGGATCGGCGGACGGCACGATGAAGGCATCGACCTGGTGACGCGCCATCGCGGCGCGCAGCTGGGCTAGGCGCTCGGCGCGCACATGGGTGGTGTCGGATGCTGGCATGGGCGGTGTCGTGATTCGGGTTTATCAAATCGGTATGATACGCCGCCCGGAACGCCACATGAACCCAATCTGACGCATAATCGCACACCCGGGGATGCTCCGAATCCTGTAACCGACTCTACATGAACATGCAAGACTTCCATTACACCCGTGCTCGCGCATTGCTGGCCAACGCCGAGGAAATCGTCAGCGCAGACCAGGTCCACGCGGCCGTACGCCACGTCGCCGACGTGCTGAACCAGCGTTTCGACAAGGACGAGGCGGGCGAATTCCCCCTGGTGCTGGGGGTGATGGGTGGCGCGGTGGTGTTCACCGGCCACCTGCTGCCCCAACTGACCTTCCCCCTCGAATTCGATTACATCCACGTCACCCGCTACGGCGACCTGGACCGCGGCGGCGAAGTCGTCTGGAAAGTCATCCCGCGCCAGGACGTCAAGGGCCGCACCATCATCATCGTCGACGACATCCTCGACGAAGGAGAAACGCTGGCCCACGTGAAGCAGCGCCTGCTCGACATGGGCGCGGCCGAGGTGATCCTGGCCGTGTTTGCCGACAAGGAACTCAGCAAAGTGAAACCGGTGTATGCGGACATCGTCGGTCTGACGGTGCCGAACCAGTTCGTCGTCGGGTTCGGCATGGACGCGCACGGCTACTGGCGCAACCTGCCCGGTTTGTGGGTGATCCGCGACGCAGACAAGGTAATGCAGGCGTAGGGTGGGCACCCCTGTGCCCACGCGTAACGTTCGCGTCACGTTGACGTTCTGTGCCCACGCGTAACGTTCGCGTCACGTTGACGTTCTGTGCCCACCCTACAGTCCCAGCCGCTCGCGGGCGGCCTGGTACTGCTGCTTCAGGCGTTCCACCATTTCGGCGACGGTCGGCACGTCGTCCATCAGGCCCACGCCCTGGCCCGCGCCCCAGATATCGCGCCACGCCTTGGCGCTGCCCGAACCGAAACTCATCTTGCTCTTGTCCGACACCGGCAGGTTGTCCGGATCGAGCCCGGCCGCCATGATCGATTTCTTCAGGTAATTGCCGTGCACGCCCGTGAACAAATTCGTATAGACGACGTCCGCCGCCGACGATTCCACGATCGCGCTGCGGTAGGCATCGGTGACGTTCGATTCGCGCGTGGCCAGGAAGCGCGAGCCGATGTAGGCGAAGTCGGCGCCCATCGCCTGCGCGGCGAGGATGGCGTCGCCCGTGGCGATCGAGCCGGACAGCGCGATCGGCCCGTCGAAGAATTTGCGCACCTCACCCACCAGCGCGAACGGCGACAGCGCGCCCGCATGGCCGCCGGCGCCGGCCGCGACGAGGATCAGGCCGTCGACACCCGCTTCCAGTGCCTTTTCGGCATGACGGATCGAGATCACGTCGTGCAGCACGATGCCGCCATAAGCGTGCACGGCATCCAGCATTTCCGGCGGCGGCGCGCGCAGCGACGAGATGATGATGGGCACCTGGTGTCTTACGCACACGGCCACGTCGTGCTCCAGGCGGTCGTTCGACTGGTGCACGATCTGGTTGACGGCGATCGGCCCGACCTTCTGGTCCGGATGCGCTTCCTGGTAGTCGGCCAATTCGCGCTGGAGGTCCGTCAGCCACGTGTCGAGCAGCTCGGCCGGACGTGCGTTGAGCGCCGGAAAGGAACCGACGATGCCCGCCTTGCATTGCGCGGCCACGAGCGCGGGACCGCTGGCGATGAACATCGGCGACGCGATGACGGGAAGAGACAGGTCTTGCAGGACGGGAGGCAGCGCCATGGGTTTCTCGCGATTAGTTGATCGGACCCGAGCGATTATGAATCAGAAAAGCACGACCGTACTAGATTTTTGTTTCTAAATTTATTGTCAGTCGAAAGCGATGTCCGCCTCGCGCCGGCGGATCGCTGCCCATACGGTGCGTTTATAGGCGTCGTCGGCACGGCCCCAGGCGACGATCTCGTCGATGGTGCGCAAACACCCCTCGCACAGGCCGGTTACGGGCGACATCTTGCACACGTTGATGCAGGGAGAAGGTACCGGGGTTTGTTGTTCCGGTCGAAGACGTACGTCGTTCATTCCGTTCCCTGCGCGATCTTGATTACAAGCATGTCGGGGTGAAATGTGGCATCGTGGTAAAGCTGCGGCACGATTGCGTGCGCGAGTACCGTGTAGCGCCACTGGAAGCGTGGGCCGGGCTGGAATGTAGGACACATGGGCGGCAGATTACCGTATCCGGACGAATCGCGCTTGACCGACAAACCCATCCGCGTAGACTTTGACTCGTCCGTTGGGTGCGTTGCACGTACCGCAAATGTAAGGTTGGCGCAAGCTTAGCCATCAAGACTGAACTCGATCGATGCCTCAGCCACGCGCAACCGGCATTGCCGACACACCCCACAAGGAGTGCCGATGTCCCTGAATCAAAAATTCCTGGCGCAAGTGCGCGCCGCCACACGATCCCTGTTGCGCCGCGGGCCTGCCGTCGCGCGCACCGTCATGGAGGAGTCCGTCAAGAATGTCAACGCCATGCAGGCCGCGGCCGTCGAAAGCGCGGAGAGCCTGACGCCGCCGCCACCGCCGCCGCCACCACCCGCGTCGAACCAGTCCAGCTACGACGCCGTGTCCGACATGCTGGCCGACCTGTCCCGCGTCAGCCTGGAAAACAATCCGTTCATTGCGACACCCCTGTCGACCGGCTCGGCCACCGTCGACCTGTCCGGCCACTTCGTCGACGCGAGCTATACGAACGAGGCCGGCACCCGCGACTACAAGCTCTATGTTCCCGGCAGCTATGCCGGCCAGGCGGTGCCGCTGGTCGTGATGCTGCACGGCTGCACCCAGCATCCCGAGGACTTCGCGCTCGGCACCGGCATGAACCAGCTGGCCGAGGAATACGGCTGCCTCGTCGCGTATCCGGCCCAGTCGCAGCTGGCGAATGCGTCGCGCTGCTGGAACTGGTTCAGCGCGGCGGACCAGCAGCGCGACCAGGGCGAACCTTCCATCATCGCGGGACTCACGCGCGATATCATGGCGCGCCATGCGATCGATCCGGCCCGGGTGTTCGTCGCGGGCCTGTCGGCCGGCGGCGCCATGGCCGCCATCATGGGCACGCTGTATCCGGACCTGTACGCGGCCGTCGGCGTCCACTCCGGCCTGCCGTTCGCGGCAGCCAACGACCTGCCGTCAGCGCTGGCCGCGATGAAGGGCGATTTCCGCTCGCACCACAAGCCGGGCAAGTCGCTGCCGATCATCGTCTTCCACGGCGACCGCGACACGACCGTGCACCCGGCCAATGGCGACGAGTTGATCAAGCGGCGCCGGCGTCATCCTGCCGAAGACATCGTGGTCGAACCGGGTACCGTGCCGGATGGCCACGCCTATACGCGCACGGTGCACCGCAAGCCTGACGGCAGCATCCACGCGGAACACTGGGTGATCCATGGTTCCGGTCACGCCTGGTCCGGTGGCGATACGCGCGGCACTTATACGGACGGCAGAGGGCCGAACGCGAGCCGCGAAATGATGCGCTTCTTCCGCACGGCGCGCTGACCGCGGTCACGCGGGCGGCGTGTCGTCGTCGGGGCCGGCCGGCGTGGGAGGCGCCGCCACGGGTTGTTGCGCGATATGCTGCGCCAGGCAGGCCGGGCACCAGCATCCGGCCGCCTCGTCCGCCGGCGGCAGCGCGACCACGGGCGGCAGGCGCGTGCACCAGCACGGTGCACCATCGTTGCCGTCGACCATGGCGCAGCCGAACGCGGCGCCGCAGCGTGTGCAGAGACTCATGCGCTGCCTCCGGCGCCGGGTTGGCAGATGAAAGATTGCCGTCGTGTATCCATATGTCTAACCTTAACGGCGAGCACCAGAAAATACAACATGAAGCCTCTATAATGCTCACTGCGGCGGGCTATTGCCTGTAAAATCTCGCAAATTCTTTTCCGGACCCCCAATGAACGCTACGCTGACCACTTTGACGGGCGAAGACCAGAACAATGACCTGACTGCGGTCTCGCCGCAGATCAAGGCGCAGATCCTGGCCGAAGCACTTCCCTACATCCGCAATTTCCACGGCAAGACCATCGTCATCAAGTACGGCGGCAATGCGATGACCGACGAACGCCTGAAGCACGGCTTCGCGCGCGACGTCATCCTGCTGAAGCTGGTCGGCATGAACCCGGTCGTGGTGCACGGCGGCGGTCCGCAGATCGACAACGCGCTGAAGAAGATCGGCAAGCAGGGCACGTTCGTGCAGGGCATGCGCATCACCGACGAAGAAACCATGGAAGTGGTGGAGTGGGTGCTGGGCGGCGAAGTCCAGCAGGACATCGTCATGCTGATCAACCACTACGGTGGCCAGGCCGTGGGCCTGACCGGCAAGGACGGCGGCCTGATCCGCGCACGCAAGATGGCGATGCCGGACAAGGACAAGCCGGGCGAATTCCTCGACATCGGTTTCGTCGGCGAGATCGAAGCGATCAACCCGGCCGTCGTGAAAGCCCTGCAGGATGACGCCTTCATCCCGATCATTTCGCCGATCGGTTTCGGCCAGGACGGCCAGGCCTACAACATCAATGCCGACGTCGTCGCCGGCAAGATCGCGGAAATCCTGAAGGCCGAAAAGCTGATCATGATGACCAATATCGCCGGCGTGCAGGACAAGAACGGCAACCTCGTGACCGACCTGTCGGCGCGCGAGATCGACGAGATGTTCGCGGACGGCACGATCTCGGGCGGCATGCTGCCGAAGATCTCGTCGGCGCTGGACGCCGCCAAGTCGGGCGTGAACACCGTGCACATCATCGATGGCCGCATCGAGCACTCGTTGTTGCTGGAAGTCTTGACCGAACAGGCTTTTGGCACTATGATCCGGTCGCACTGAAATTCTGTGGCGTCTTACGGCGCCACTGAAATCACTGCCCTTGTAGCTCAGTGGTAGAGCACTCCCTTGGTAAGGGAGAGGCCACGTGTTCAATCCACGTCAAGGGCACCAG
>NZ_JBFUDR010000006.1:0-50564 GCF_056404615.1 Massilia sp. P2_C2
GGCGACGACGGTGCCCGGCCCGGCCCGGCCGCCGCCATTGCCTATCGCCAAGCGTACCCGCACGCTGCGGTCCGCGACGTTCGGGAATACCTGGGCATCGGCGATGTACACGGGCGACGTCGCCTGCAGCTTCACGGCGCCGACGATGCCGTTCCAGCTCATGCCCAGCGAGTCCGAAACGCTGTGCGAATCGGGCCGGTACGCCATCAGCACGCGCGAATCCACGCGCACCGTCACGCGGTGCCGGCCCGGCGCGACGAGGCCCAGCTCGTACTCGTGCGGGGCGACGAGGCTCAGGTTGGCACCGAGCGCCCGGCCGTCGATCCAGGCGCTGGAGCCCCAGCGCGGCCGCTCCAGGTGCAGCACGATGCGCTTGCCGGCCCAGGCGCGCGGCACGTCGACGTCGCGCTGGTACCACGCGGCGCCGAGGTAGTGGCGCGGCGGCTGGCTGAGGAACGGTACCTTCACCTGGCCTGGCGTCGTATAGCGTTGATACTCGTCGCGCAGCGACCAGTCCTTGTCGTACAGCGACAGCACCCACGGCGTGCGCGCGGTGATCTCGTCCCCAAAGCCCTGCGCGTTCAGGATGCCGGGCACGCGGATGCGGTCCGGCAGCGCGCGGCCTTCCCAGTGCGCGGCCACGCCCGCATCGTCGCGATCGAGTGCGAAGCGCCAGTCGCCGGACAGGTCGAGTGCATCGCCCGCCCGGGCAGGCGTTGCGCACGCCAGCGCGAGGGCCACCACGCCCGTGCGCATGCTGGTACCGAACGTCATCCCCATGCCAGGATCAACCGCCGAAGCGGAAGTCCGCGCCCACCATGATGCGGCGCCCGGCGTAGCTGTAGTCCAGGATGCTCGGCGTTCCGTTCGAGAACGGCACGTAGGAACCCTGGCTGTTGCTCGTCGCCGTATTGCCCAGGTTGCGGCCCTCGACGAAGACGTCGAATTCCGGCGTGATGCGGTACTGGATCTTGGCATCGACGTAGCGGGTCGCGTCGCGGAAGTTCGGCGAACCCGGGTTGTAGGCCGGCGGACGGGTATTGCCGCTCGCGTTCGGGTAGTTGTTCGGCGCCGTGCCGCTCGACCCCGCGAGATTGGTGAAGAAGCTCGACACACCCTGGACCGCGACACGCGCCGACAGGCGGCCGTCGTCGTACCAGAACGCCCAGTTGTACTGGAACTTCGACTCGCGCAGCGGGGGCAGCGGCGTGCCGGTCAGCAGGTCGACGATGTTCTGCGTCGAGGTCACCGAGGCCAGCTTGGTGTAGTTGCCGTCGAAGCCGAGGTAGCGCAGGCGCCACGGCAGGAACGTGAACGCGGTCTTGGTGTTGAACTCCCAACCCTTGCGCGTGGTCGCGACGCCGTTCTCGTACGTCGGGAACGAGAACGGCAGCTCGGCCAGCGACTTGCCGGTCGTCGGGTCGACCAGCGACAGCCCGAGCGGGCCGTTCACCGTCTGCACGATCGCCGGACCGACGATGCCGCGCTGGTTGAAGTAGGACAGCGAGAACATCGTGTCCTTGCTCGGATAGTATTCCGCGGTCCAGTTCTGGTTCAGGTTCTTCTGGGCCTGCAGCGCCGGGTTGCCGACGGTCTTCGTGCAGGTCTGGGTACCCTGGGCGTCGACCCGCTCGTCGTAGCGGCACAGGCCCGCCGGCAGCAGGCTGGTGACCGGGGGACGGGCGACCGTGCGGGCGCGGTTGTAGCGCACGACGAACGTATCCGGCACGAGCCATGCGGCCAGGTTATAGATCGGCAGGAAGTCGTGCGTCGTCGCGTCCACCGCAGTGTTGGTCGACACCGTGACGTCATTGGTGCCGCCCGGCGCGTTCGGGTTCGCCGGGTCGAAGCTGGCCGTGCGCGTGATCGACTGGAACTGCATGTTGCCGATGCCATGCACCTTGGTGCGCACGTAGCGATAGCCGATGTTGCCCTCGAGCTCCCAGCCGAACGGCAGCGAACGGCCGGTGAACGGGATGTGGTCGATGTTGAAGTCGCCCATGACATACAGGGCTTCGGAGCGCTCGCTCATCCGGGTCACCGGGGCCTCGTAGGTCTTGCCGTCGGTGCCCTTGCAGCGCTCGATGCAATCGAGGTTCGCGTTCGTGATGCCGGCCAGCTGGAACACCTTCGGCACGTCGATGCTCGGCCAGTTGGTCACCGCGCCGCCGAACTGGCCGTTGGCGCCGTTGAAGAACTGCGTGCTGGTGATGTTCCCGTTCAGCGACTTGGCGATGATGTCCTGGAACTGCTGCGGCGTGACGTTCACCACACCCGAACTCTGGGAATCCCAGCGGTTGCTCGGCACATAGCCGTACTGGCACTTGTTGCCGCCGGCACCCAGCGAACCGGCCGTGTCCTGGCAGCCCACGAGGGTGCTGCGCACGAGGCCGGGGATCGCGTAGACGATCGGATTCGTGCTCACCTGGTAGCCGTTGCCGCCGCGCGTGTCGTAGCGGGTGTCGCGGAAGTTGAAACCGGTCTTGAAGCGGGTGAAGAACGGGATCGCCTCGGGCAGGCGGAACGTGAAGTCGGCCTTGGCGGTACGCTCCTCCGTCTCGGTCTTGCCCGGCGTGTAGGTCAGCTGCGGCTGCGAATAGGTCAGCAGCGGCTGCTGGGCCGCCGTATACGCCGGGATATTATTGATGTTGGTGGTGCCCGCCGTCGCGGCCGCCTGCGCGGCCGGCTGCACCAGCCGCGCGTAATTGGCCGGGTTGTACAGGTCGAAGCTCGACCCCTGCGGGAAGTTATAGGCCCACAGTCCGGCCGGCGTCACGGACAGCTGCGCCGCGCCATAGTACGAGGCGAACGTCGTGCGGAAGGTTTCCGTCGTGTAGTTGGACCGCGCATCGCCGATCATCCACTCGGCGGTCATCCCGTCGCGCTTCCACTCGCCGCCCGTCTGGAAGTATTTGGTGATGGTGTCGGATTTCTGGAAGATCTGGTCGACGCCCGCGGCGCCGTCGCCGATGCTGAAACCGGTGACGTGGTGGCTGGCGTCGACGGTGACGGACGACGGATCGACGTTCGCGACCGCGCCCTGCACGGCCGGCCCGTTGCTCAGGAAGCTGACCGTGCCCGGGTACAGGTAGTAGCCGGCGCCATCCGCGCCCGGCGCCACCGACCGCACGCCATTCTTGTCGACGAACGTCTTGGCCAGGTTGACGTTCATGCCGCCCAGGTTCAGGAACGAATTCTTGTTGTCGGTGTGGCGCTTCGAATAGCTGCCCTTCGCGTACACCGTCAGATCGCGGTTGACCCTGAAGTCGGCGCGCAGGTCGAGGTCCTGGCGGCGGTCGATCTCGGTCTGGATCTTGTTGCGGATCAGCGAAGGCGTGTAGTCGTTCCACTGGTTCAGGCAGCTGATCAGCTCATTCTGGCGCTCGTTCACCGCATTCGTGCGGTTGGACGAACCCAGGTTCTTCAGGGTCGCGTCTGCCGTCGTCAGCTGCGGGAAGGCCGAATAGCAGTCCGCCTTGGACTTGGCTGCCGCCGACATCGTCAGGATCTCGTACGGCGTATGGGTCAGGTAATTGCCGGTGCCGTTCGTGTATGGATAAATGCCCGTCGAGCCGGCTGCGGGACCGGCCGGCGTCGCCGCCGCGGGGTCGGCCATGTTCAAGGTGGCCGGGTTGTACGTGAAGGTCTTCTCCGGCGAATTGTCGAAGTCGATCAGCCGGGAATAACCCTGGTTCGCGCTGGTCGCGACCTGCATCTGGTGCTGTTCGTTCGCGGTCGTCGACTTCGAGGCGTTCAGGATCACGCCGAGGCGGTTGTCCAGGAATTTGCGCGACAGGATGACGTTCGTGTCGGGCTCCCACTTCTTGTTCAGGTTATTCGTCGTGCCGGCCACGCGCACCGAGACGAACGGCTCCTTGAAGTCCAGGCCCGTGCGGGTCTTGATGATGATGCCGCCGCCCAGCGAGCCCTCGACCATGTCCGCGGTGGAGCCCTTGACGACGTCCACGCTCTTGATCAGGTCGGCCGACAGCTGGCGGAACTCGCTGCCGCGCCCGCCGGCCCCGGCCGCGCTGTTCGCCGACTGCACGGCCTGGCCGTCGATCTCGACGCGGGTCAGGTCGGGACCGTTGCCGCGCACCGCGACGGTGACGCCCTCGCCGAAGTCGCCGCGGTCCAGCGCGATTCCGGCCATGCGCGAGATCGCCTCGCCGATGTTCCGGTCCGGCAGCGAGCCGACGTCCTCGGCCACGATGGAATCGATCGCGGTGGCCGCGTTCTTCTTGCGGGCGATCGACGACTGCTGCGATTTGCGGGTCGACACGACGACCGTCGCGATGCCGCTGGCGACCTCGTTGTTGCCCTGCGCGGCCGGTGCCGGCGCCGCTGCGGATGCGGTCCCCGCAGCCTGCGCGGTCGCTGCGTCCGCTGGCGTCGGATTGTCCTGCGCGAGGGCGGCGTGGCTCGCCACCAGCGATGCCAGCGCCAGCGAGACGGCGCAGGCGAGCGGCGTGGGACGGATGACGGTTCGGATGTCGTGCATTTTCTCTGTCTCCTGGATGGACCGCCTCGGGCGGTCTGCTTGTTCGCGGCGACGCCGCACATCTGGCGCTGCGGTCGTCGACTCTTTTGCCAAGAAACAGTGTAGGGTGGCAACCCCGCGTTGTGATATATCAGCGAGAAATACTCATCGACGTGAGCGAATCGGGCGCGCGATGACGCACGAAACGATCAGGAACGCGCGCGATTCCTTTTTTGCGCAGGATTGGGAAAATTTGGCCGCGCAGGTTATCGCGGCGCGGCGGCGCGGTCGCGGATCGGGATGAAACGCGCAATCCGGTGATCGATTCGCGATGCGCGTCCCGGTCTCACGCCCGCTCGTCCGGGCTGGTCAACGCGCCACGAACGCTGTTAGGATTGCGGCACGCGGCACGGCCTGCGTGTCCGCCTTCCTTTCCGCACCAACCAACACAGTAATCCTTGCGATGACCAAACCTTTCAAACGCATCCTGTTCACCGGCGCCGCCGGTAACCTGGGCCGCCGCCTGCGCGAACGCCTGCACGCATTCGCCGACATCGTGCGCCTGGCCGACATGGTCGACGTCGGCCCGGCCGCGGCGCACGAAGAGATCGTCGCGTGCGACCTGGGCGACCGCGACGCCGTCATGCGCATGTGCGAAGGCGTCGACGCCATCCTGCACTTCGGCGGCATCTCCACCGAAGAGGAATGGGCGCCCATCATGCAGGCCAATATCCTCGGCATGGTCAACCTGTACGAAGCCGTGCACAAGCTGGGCATCCGGCGCGTCGTCTTCGCCAGCACCAACCACACGATGGGTATGTACAAGACCACGGACCTCGTCGACGCCACCATGCCGCCGCGCGCGGACGGTTATTACGGCGTATCGAAGGTGTTCGGCGAGACGCTGTCGCGCTATTACTGGGACCGTTTCGGCGTCGAGACCGTGTGCATCCGCATCGGCTACTGCTGGCCGGAAGCGACGAACTACCGCCAGATGACGACGTGGCTCTCCCTCGACGACCTCGTGCAGCTGCTGCGCCGCTCGCTCGTCACGCCGCGCGTGGGCCATATGATCGCGTTCGGGATCTCGGACAACGACGGTCGCTGGTGGGACAACCGCCACGCCGCCTTCCTCGGCTACAAACCGAAGGACAGCTCGGCCCAGTTCGCGCACAAGCTGCCGCAGGAAGTCCAGTATCCGCCCGCCGACGACATCACGACGTTCTACCAGGGCGGCGTCTTCCTCCACAACGGTCCGAAGTACCGGCCCTGAACGGCCCGGCGGCGCGCCTTCGTGCGGCATATGTCGTCTGACATCCTATAACCTCGTAGGGTGGGCACCCCTGTGCCCACGCGTAACGCCAACGTAACGCCAACGTAACGCAAACGCCCCGCGTGGGCACGGGGTGCCCACCCTACCGGCAATTTTTCGGCAAACTTGTCTGACAAGTGGTCTGCACGGCTATAATCACGTGTGAACCCATAGCCAATGATGCCCGCATGAACTCGCCGACCACCCTGCTACCCGCCCGCAAGAAATACCGCAACCTCGCCCAGGGCGTGGTCGAGGAACTGAGCGCGCGCATCCGCCGTTCCGAATTCAACCCCGGCGACAAGCTGCCGCCGGAAGCGGCGATCATGGAAGCATACGGCGTGAGCCGCACCGTCGTGCGCGAGGCGATCTCGCAACTGCAGGCGGCGGGCCTCGTGCAGACGCGCCACGGCATCGGCACATTTGTGCTGGAACCGCCGGCGACGGCGCTCGGCATCGGCCGCGACAGCGTCGTCACGGTGCGCGACGTGCTCGCCATCCTCGAACTGCGCATCAGCATGGAGACGGAGGCCGCCTGGCTCGCGGCGTCGCGCCGCACCGACGAACAGGTGGAAARGATGGGCGCGGCGCTGGGCGAGATGCAGCGCGCGCTCGAGAACGGCCGCACGTCCGTCGAGGCCGACGTACGCTTCCACCAGCTGATCGCGGAAGCGACGGACAACCGCTATTTCGTCGAACTGCTGGGACAACTGGGCAGCGCCATCATTCCGCGCGCCCGCCTGAACACGCCCGGCCTCGGCGAGGACAAGCCGGCCGACTACCTGGAACGCGTCAACCGCGAGCACGAGGATATCTACAAGGCGATCCTGCGGCGCGATCCGGAAGCGGCCCGCGCCGCCATGCGCACCCACCTCTCTAACAGCCGCGAACGGCTGCGCGAGGCGCAGCAGCGCCTGCAGGACCAGCCGGCCCGCTAGGGCGATGAGCGCAGCGGACCCATGGCAATACTGCTCTGGCACGCAGCAAACACGGCAAACGTCAGCAGGAATGGGCCGATCCTGGCCCATTGACCGGCGATCCGCTCGTTCGACCACGTGAGCGTCGCGGTAAACGAATCGGCGCCGACGGACACGCTGATGTCGTGCATGTCGAGATACCGGCGCACGGTCGGCGAGACGGCCTTGACCACTGCCTCCTTGATGCTGAAGACCAGTTGAATGAAGCCCGTGGCGTCCTCGCATGTGTCCAGCAGGGACTTTTCCTCCTGCCCGAGGACCAGATAGGCAATCTGTTCGATGTCCGCTTCGTGCCGCCGGTCGAACAGGTCGATGCCTATCCCCCGGGCGAACGACGACCGCACCACGGCGGCGGCGCAAATGCCCGACTCATGTGTGATCGACCCGGTGACGCCAGCGGGCCACACCGGCGCGCCGAGTGTGTTGCTTGGCAGGCTGGACGCCCGCACGCCAAGGCTTCCGAGGGCGGCATGTGCGCACCACCGCCCCGCAATGAACTCGGCCCGCCGCGGCAGGAGCGCATTGGCAATCCGTGCGACGTCGGCGGCAGGAACATCGAAGTCCAGGGAGGCGGCGACGCAGCGCGCAGCGCCGTCCTGCGGCAGCCAGGCCTGCAGGATCTCATTGATCGCTGGCGGCCATCGACTGTCGACGCACGATCCGGCCCGCATACCCGTCCGTCAGGCCGCGCGGCGCTGTGCCGAGCAAAGATGATCCGCGAGATACGCCGCATCCTCCCCGACACCACCGAGCAAGCCCGATTTCTGCTTGTGCAACCAGGGCAAGCCGACAAAATAGAGGCCCGGCTGCCGCGTGACGCCGCGCTCCTGGACCGGATAACCGTCGGCGTCGAAGACCGGGAACCTGACCATGTCGAAATCGAAGCGGTAACCGATCGCCCAGACGATGCTGCGGATGCCGCTTGCACCGAGATCGAGTTCGGACGCCGGTTGCACCGCATAGCCGTCCTGGAGTTGCGGCAGCGTCTCCGCCGGCAGCTCCAGACCCGCCCTGGCGATATAGGCATCGATGTTCTGCAACATGCCTGCCTCGAACCTGTCGGCCTTCGCCAGGTTGTCGTGGAGGTCCTGCGCCAGCAGGGCTTTGCCGTCCTGCACATCCTGCAGGCGGCCGACGAGACGGATCCCGTCGCGCGCAAACTGGTGCAGATTGAGGGAACCGCCATCGGACTTGCCGGCCATGTGCGGGTTCGCGGCGAATTTTTCCTTTGGCGACGTCAGGGTGTCCACGGTGCGTTCCGAAATGCCGAGCAGCGCGGCCCACTCCATGATGTCCTTGCCCCGGTAGCGGCGCGGAATCCGGCCGGCGCCACTCACGCATAATGTGACCGGGCGTCCGCTCTGGTGAATCTCCTGCGCGATCTGGCAACCCGACTGCGAACTGCCGACGACGAGCACGCCCCCTTCCGGCAACTGCGACGGATTGCGATAACTGCCGGAATGCAGTTGCGTGATGCCGGACGGGACCCGTGAGGCGAAAGCGGGCACCTTCGGCGCCTGGAACAGTCCGGTCGCCACGACGACGTGTCTCGCCTCATAGACAGTGTCGCGCGTACGGACAACGAATCCGCCATCCACACCGGCTTCCACCGCATGCACCTGGGTATTCGTCCGCAGGGGCAGCCCGAACTTGTCGGCATAACCGGCAAAAATCGCCACGACTTCATCACGGGTGAGAAAACCTTCACGTTGCGCGCCGGTGTATTCGGCACCCGGCAGGCGAAACGTCCAGTTCGGCGTCACGAGCGTGAACGAGTCCCAGCGTCCGTCTCGCCACGCCGGCCCGGCCTGGTCCGCCTGCTCGAGGATCAGGTGCTCGCGGCCCTGCTTCTTCAGGTAATAGCTGGTGGCCAGGCCTCCCTGCCCGGCGCCGATGATAATGGTGTCGATCTTGTTGGTCATATCATTGCTTGTTGTTGAGTTTGCGGCCGTACAGGGCACACGCCGGGCAAAAGCCGATGAAGCCGAAGAATGCAAAGGCCAGCGCGCCGACGATGACCAGTCCCCGCATCCAGGGCGCCAGCGGCACGAACAGGGCGGCGGCAATCACCATGATTCCCGCGACGACGCGCAGGATGCGTTCCCAGACCGGGAGATTTTTTTGATAGAACATGTTGAGCCTTTCTCGTTGGGGAAAAACGGTCCTTCATGTAGCGAAGGCCGCATGCACGGGCCGGTGGCCGGATGCCGTCATGGCGCTTCCGCCTGCCATCCGCCACCCATGACATAAGCAAGCTGGGTCGACGCGAGCAGCCCTTGCAGCCGGTTGCGCGCGACCTTGAGCTCGGCGTCGGACAGGTCACGCTCCGCGATTGCCACATCCAGGTAATTGACGGCCCCCTTCTCGAAACGGACGCTGGCAATGCGCGCAACCTGCCGGGCCGATTCCACGGCCGACTGCAGCATGCCCGCCTGCCGCCGGTACGATTCGACGTCGCCCAGCGCATCGTCCACCTCGCGCAAGGCAATCAAGAGCTTGACCTTGTGTTCGTTGACCGCCGCCTGGTAGCGTGCGTCGGCGATTTTCTGGTTCGCGCGGATCCGGCCGCCATCGAGCACCGGGAGCGAAATGGCGATCGGCCCCACGGAGAACTGGCGCGAGGCCCGGTTGGTCAGGTTGTGCAAATCCATCGAGGCGAAGCCGAAATTCCCGGTCAGGCCGATCGACGGATAAAACGCGGTGTCGGCGATGTCCTTTTGCGCCAGCAGGGCGCGCAGGTTTTGCGTCGATGCCGCCAGGTCCGGGCGCCGTGCCAGGATCGCTGCCGGCACGCCCGCGCTGATCCCCGGCACCTCCGGCAGGCGATATGCCGGGTTGCGCGGCAGGGTGAAATCCTGCAGCGGTTTCACGGTCAGCGTCGCCAACTCGTGTTCGGCAAGATTCATGCGACGCCGCGCATCCTCGATCTCGACTTCGGTATTGTCCAGGTCGAGCCGCGCGCGTGCCGGCTCGAGTTCGCTGATCAATCCGTGCTCGTAGCGGTTCCTGAGCACGGCCACCGCGTCGGCACGCCGGTCGCGTATGCGGGTCAGCAAGGCCATTTCGGATTCGGCCAGGCGAAAATGCCAGTAGTTCACCGCGACTTCCCAACTGAGCACCTGCTCCACCATGCCGGCGTAGGCCTTTTCTGCCGCGACCCCGGCATTCGCAGCGTCGACCGCGTTCGCTACCCGATTCCACAAGTCCAACTGCCAGCTCGCATCGAATCCGGCGGCATATTTATTACCGCTGATGGTGTGATGGCCAAGGACCTCACCCAGCGGCGTGTTTTCCGATGTGCGCGAGCGGCTGAAGCCCGTGCTCGCGCCCAGTTGCGGCATACGGTCGGCATCCGCCGTCTGCACTTGCGCGCGCGCCGCCAGCTCGCGCAATCGGGCCACCTGCGTATACGGATTGTCGCGCAACGTCGTTTCCACCAGCTCGTCGAGCACGGCATCGTCATACATCCGCCACCAGCGGCGCTGCAGCGCTTGCCCCGATCCCACGCCCGCGTTCTTGTAAGCGGCCGGTACGGGTGCTGCCGCCGGCATCGACGCCTTGTTCGGCGCGCCTGCGCAACCTGCCAGCGCCGCCATCAATGACGCGCAGATCAGGGTAGGTTTGGACATCGTCATAGTTTCCAGATTTTCTGTGTCATTGATTATTTGCCTGCCGCCACGACCCGGTCAGCCAGCCAGATCGCGGCGATCGACACCAGCAGCACGCAACCCAGGATGAAGAAGCAGTCGTCGTAGGCCATGACATACGATTCCCTGCGCACGAGGTGGTCGATCACGGCGATGGCCTGCTGGTGCGCGCCGGACGCGTCCCCGTTGCGCAGCGCAAATTCGCTGCCCAACTGGCCCAGCCTGTCCAGGGTGGCGTTCGAAAACAGGGACACCGATTCCCCGATACGCGCCGAGTGAAAATGCTCGCGCAGGGTAATCGTCGTGGCGAGGATCGCCGTGCCCACGGCGCCGCCGAGGATGCGCGACATGTTGTACAGGCTGGATGCCGACGACAGGTTGGCAAGCTCGACCCGGTGAATGGCGAAGTTGGACAACGTCAGCACGATCAATGGCTGGCCGAGCGCCCGCAGCACCTGCGACACGACCAGCTGGTCATGGCCGGTGCTGGCATCCATCCGCGCATTCATGAAGCACGACGCCGCGAACAGCAGCAGCCCGGCCGTGCAGATGACGCGGTTGTCGATGCGCCTGGAAAGGACTGCGGCGACAGGCATCATGACGATCTGGGGCAGGCCCATCCACATGATCACCTCGCCGATGCGCAGCGTGTTATAGCCTGCGATCTCGGACAGGAACAGCGGCAGCACGAACGTCGACCCGTACAGTCCCATGCCGGCCGCGGCGCCCACCAGCGACGACACCCCGAAGGTGCGGCGCGCGAACAGTCCAAGGTTGACGAACGGCTTGCTGCGCTTCAGGAGGAGCGCAATCCAGGACAGGATCCCTGCCACGGCCAGGACAAAGCTGGCACGAATCATTACGGAGGAAAACCAGTCCTTGCTATTCCCCTCTTCCAGGAACACGATCAGCGAACCCAGTCCGACCGTCATGGCACCGATCGCCGGCCAGTCCGCCTCGCGCAGCAGCGACAACTGGAGTTTTTCGCGGCCGAGCCCGTAAGCCAGGCCGGCCAGCATCAACACGCCCGGTACCCAGTTGATGAAAAAGATCGATGGCCAGCCGTAGAAATTCGTGAGGATGCCGCCCAGGGTCGGGCCGAACGCGGGCGCGATCGTACTCGACAACATGAGCCACGCCAGTCCGGCCGCGCGTTTATCCGCCGGCAGGCGGGTCAGGATGAGGGTCATCGCGGTGGGAATCAGTGCGCCGCCGGTGAAGCCCTGCAACGCCCGGAACACGATCATCGACGGCAGGTTCCACGCATAGCCGCACAAGGTGGAGAACAGCAGGAACAAAGCACTGTTGCCGACCATGTAGACGCGTACCCCGAACACCCGGACGAAGAATGCGGTCAAGGGAATCGCGATGACTTCGGCCGCCAGGTAGGCGGTGGTCATCCATGAGCCCTCTTCCTGGGTCGCCGAGAGCGAGCCCCGAATCTCGCGCAGGGACGCGTTGGTGACCTGGATGTCCAGGATCGCCATGAAGACGCCGAGAATCGCCGCATAAATGGCGATCCAGGTGCGCCGGCTGACTTCGGGCGCCGGTGCCTGTGCGCCGGCGCCGGCGCGCGGCATGGCGCCGGTCTCGCTTTGGGTGGCTGCGTTCATGTGACTCAACCGCGCGGCGTGCGTTCGCCGGGATTACCCTGGCGCAGGTCGACTTCCACGATAGCCGACGCACCCGGTGCCAGGCGGCTGGCCACGCTCTTCACCGATTCGGCATCCAGCATGATCTTGACCGGGATGCGCTGGACGATCTTGGTGAAGTTTCCGGTGGCATTGTCAGGCGGCAGCAGCGCAAACTGCGCGCCGGCCGCCGGCGAGAAACTGGCGACGCGGCCCGTGAATTCTTCGCCGGGGAATGCGTCGATGCGCACGCTCGCGCGCTGGCCCTGATGCAAGCCGCGCACCTGGGTTTCCTTGAAGTTGGCGTTGACCCAGACCCCATCCTGTACGATCGCCAGTACCTGCTGGCCGGCCTGCAGCCGTGACCCCACTTCGACATTCTTCCTGCCGATGCGGCCCGCGACCGGCGCCAGGATGCGCGTGTATTTCATTTGCAGGCCAGCCTCCTGCAACTGCGAGGCAAGCACCTTCTTTTGTGCGGCGACAGTCGCGCGGGACGCTTCCATCGCGTCGCGTTTGGCGGCGGCTGCGCTCGCCTGATATTCCTGCGCCTGCATTTCCGCCACCGCACTATCGCGCGCCGCAATCGCCGCCTCGACCTCCGACTTCGAGACGGAATTGACCTGCGCTTCGTACAGCGAACTGACGCGTTTAGCCTCCGCGTCGTTACGATGCCGCAACGCCGCAGCGCGCGCCACCAGGGATTTCGCAGCGAGTGCCTCAGCCTGGAACTGCCGGATCTGCACGTCGATCTGGCGGATTTGCTCGTCCGCCTGGGCCAGCTGGGCCTCGATCTGGTCGACCTTGACCTGCTGGTCGGCCGGATCCAGTTCGACCAGCGGATCGCCGGCCTTGACCCATGCATTGTCGTCCACCAGGACCCGGGTAACCACGCCGGAAATGCGCGGCGATACGACGCTGACGTGCGCGGCAAGGTAAGCGTTGTCCGTTTCTTCGAAATTCTGGCTGCGCCACCACATGCGCGCACCGAAGCCGAGCGCCGCCAACAGGATCAGCGCGAACACAAGGCTGGCCTTGCGCTTGCCTGCCGGAGGCTTCGCCGGTGCGTTTCCCGGCAAGGTCGTTTCAGCGGATGTGTGCGCGGGTTTATCGGCCATTCAACAGCTCCATTTATTCTCCATACAGTGCTTGGTAATCCCCGGGCCGGAACGCGCCCGGGTGTTCGTTTGCCGGATTTATTGCGCCGGGACTTCGGACCAGGACGCCGCGAGGACAGTGCGCAAGGCCGCACCCTGAACGATAGAAAAATGATCCTCGTCCATGTCCATCGTCTCCATATGCCCGCCGTTGGACATGGAGAAATTCACCAGCAGGGGAAAGTCTTGCCTGCGGCTGGYGCGGAACACACGAACCGGCGTGTTGATCGGCAGCGGCGCGTGGCGAACCAGGGCATCGTAATTGGCACGGTATTCTTCGAGCAGGGCAATGAATTCCTGCACCGACAACTCTGCGCCGTGCGCCGAGGTAGCGCGCAGTACCGCCAGCGCGGCGTCCGGCTGCCGCTCGGGATCCAGCGCTTCGATGACTGTGAACTCCTTTGGCATCGGCGTGCTTCCCAACAGGTCGCGCACGAAGTTGTGCAACAGCTGGTAGCCATGCAGTCGGGCGTCGCCGTGGCTATCGGCCGACTGGTAGCTGTCGATCATGGTCAACCCCGACGGTGCGATGCCCCGGGCTTCCAGTTGTCGCGCCATTTCCTGGGCGATGACCCCGCCCATGGACCAACCCAGCAGAACGATCGGCCGGTTGCGGGACAACTGCGCGGCGAGCGCATCGATGTAGCGCGCCGCAAGTTCCCTGACTTCACGGGGAGAGCCGTCGCCGGGCGATTGCAATGCCACGACAGCCGTCCCGGCGGGCACCAGGGAAACGAGTTCCCGATAGCACAGGATATTTCCGCCGACCGGATGGACGGCAACCAGCAGATGCTCGGCGCCATCGCGCAGTACGACCACCGGACTGCGCGCGCAGGATGAGGACGCGTCGCTTTCCGCGAGCAGCTTCGCCTGGGATGCGATCGTACCGTGACGCAGCAGCGAAGCCAGCGGCAGGCGCCTGCCGAATTCATTCGCGATCGCATTCAGCAGGCGCACCGCAAGCAAGGAGGTGCCGCCCAGCTCGAAGAAATTGTCGTCGATGCCGGGCGCCTCGATATGGAGCAGCCCTTGCCAGATGTCGGCCAGGCGACATTCATCCGCATTGCGCGGCGCACAGCGTTCCCGCGCCGCAGGCGGCAGCGCAGCCGCGATGTCGGCCAGCGCCCTGCGATCGACCTTGCCGTTGGCAGTGACCGGAATCTGTTCGAGTTCGATGAATTGCACAGGCACCATGTAGTCGGGCAGTGACCGCGCCAGATGGGCGCGAATGTCGGCCTCGCCGACATCGTCACGTTCCAGCACATACAGTGCCACGAGTTGACGATCCTGGCTGCCGCCCTGGCGAACGATGGTCGCGCCGCTGCGCACCCCGGGACAGCGGCCGAGCACGGCATCGATTTCTCCCAGCTCGATGCGGAAGCCGCGGATCTTCACCTGGCCGTCGTTACGGCCGAGGAACTCGATGTAACCGCTGCCGTGATAGCGGCCCATGTCGCCGGTCCGGTACAGCCGTTCGCCGGTGTGCGGATGGGTGATGAAGCTTGCCGCGGTGCGTTCGGCGTCCTGGTAATAACCGTGCGCCACGCCGATGCCGCCGATGTAGAGGTCGCCCGGCACCCAGGCGGGCGCATGGCGCAGGTCTTTCGTCAGCACATGGAAGGTTTGATTGGACAGCGGCCATCCGTAGGGAATGCTCTTCCAGGCCGGATCGACCTGGTCCACCACGAAATAGTTCGACCAGATCGATGCTTCGGTGGCGCCTCCCAGGCTCACCAGCCTGGCGTCCGGCAGATGCGCCGCCAGCCGGCCCGGCAGGCCGATCGGGATCCAGTCGCCGCTGAGCATCACCAGGCGCAGCGACGCCAGATCGCCGGCCGTGCGCGCGCCCAGGTATTCGATCTGCATTTCAAGCAGGGCCGGCACGGTGTTCCACACGCTGACCTTGTGTTCGCGCACCAGGCGCGCCCAATCCTCGGGCGACGGCGTCGCGCTGTACGGCGGCAGGACGAGCGCAGCGCCCGTGCCCAGGGTGCCGAAAATATCGTATACCGACAGGTCGAAGTTGAACGCCGAAATGCCGATCACCCGGTCCTCGGCGGTCAGTCCGAAGCGATCGATGACATCCTGGATGGTATTCACCGCGCCGCGGTGGTCGATCATCACGCCCTTGGGCTGGCCCGTGGAGCCCGACGTGAAAATCACGTACGCCAGGTCCTGCTCGCCCGCCTGCCCGTCTGGGGCATCAGCCAGCGCCACGGCCTCGCCAGGCTGGCCATCGGGCAGGACATCTTCCAGGATCAGCATGTGCACGCCGGGCGGCAAAGCGAAACCGGCTGCCAGTTCGCGCTCGACCAGCACGGCCTTGACGCCCTGCTGGGCGACCAGCCACGACTTGCGTTCCGCGGGCAACTCGCTGGATACGGGCAGATAGGCCCCGCCCGCCTGCACCACCGCCACCGCGGCCGTCACCTGGCGCCAGCCGCGTCGCGCGACGATCGCCACCAGGTCATTGCGCCCGACTTGCGTCGCACGCAGCCGCGCAGCCAACCCGGTCGTCCGGCGCCACAACTCGTCATAGGTCAAGGTGTGCCCGCAGCCGATGATGGCGGGGCGTTCCGGATAGGCGCGGCACGCCTCGGCAACGAAGTCGTGCAGCAGGCCGGTGCGCAACTGTTTGGCGGTCGCATTGGCGGCCTGGCGGGCAGCCAGGCCGGATGCGGGCACTTGCGGCAAATACAGCCCGGCGGCATCGGTCTCGCCGATCACGTCCAGTAACTGGGCGCCGAACGCGCGGAACATGTCTTCGACGACGCCGGGAAGGAACGCGTCAACGACATAGTCCCAGTTCAACGTCAGGTGATCACCATCCATGTAGACCTGGCAATCGAGCAGCACCTGCGGCGTCTGCAGGCCGCCGGCGCGCACTTCCCATCCCAGGTCGACCGGCGACAGCAGATCACGCATGGGCAGGCCGAGCGAACTGGCAAACACGACGGGCATGGCCGGCAACGCGCTGCCGCTGCGCCCCATGGCACGGATCACTTCGACGCCGGACACCTGCATGTGCTTCAGGTCGCGAAACATCTTGCGCTGTAACGCCCGCGCGCGCTCGCGCAATCCGCCAGGCACGTCTTCCGCCTCCACCGGCATCGTGCTGCCGAAATTTCCGAACACATGCGCGAACCGGGCGTCGGCCGGCCGATGCGTCACCAGCATGTTGATGATGAAAGAAGGATTCTTCGACCAGAGACGCAGCACATCGGCGTACATGGTGCAGAGCAGGCTATTGATGCTGACCCCAAGCTTGCGCGCCTGCGCATGCAAGGCGTCCACCTGACGTGCATCCAGGCTGATCCGGATACGCCGAAACTCCGATTTTTCGGGAATGGCGTCGTGATCGACGAGCGGCAATTCCGGCGCATTGGGCAATTCCTTTGCGCGTTCCTGCCAGTATTCCAGGGAAGCGGCGTAATCGGGGCTTTCCATCAATTCGAGCCGTTCGCCGACGAAGTCTGCGAATTTTGCGGCTGGCTGTGACGGCGTAGCGCGGCCCAGATAGGAGGCGCACATATCGTTCAGGAACAGCCACATCGACATTGCATCAAATGCAATCAGACGGAAAAGGAAATGGATATAGAAACCGTCCGATAGCCGATCGATGAAACAGGAAAATTGCAGGCCGCGTCCGAAAGGCGGCAATTCGGATTCCAGTGTCTCTTTCCTCTCAGCCAAGTAATGCTTTGCATTCTCCGCGCTGGTTTTCGAATAATCGTTGACACTGATTTCGATTCTTGCCGGAGGCGCTATCGGGCGCTGGGTGCCATCGTCAAGAATTTCGACGCAAAGCGAGGGATGCATTTTCACCACGCCATGGATGGCCGCCTCCAGCTTCGCAATATCAACGCTTTCGGAGAAAAAGCAGCGATGCAGATATGCCGGGGTATGCAGGCGGTAGGCATTCTGTTCGCCGAGCCAGTAGGCGTGCTGCAGAGGAGTAAGCGGAAACGCTGAGGCTGAGGTTTGACAGGTATCAGGCCGCAAGTCTGGACGATTTATTTTCACAATAGGAATCCCTTAGACATATTGCATCAACATGTCAACGTTAATCAGAAATATCGGAACCTCAGCGGAGGCGCGCAGTTTATGCCGGCAATGCCGACGGTTTTGTGACCCACCCATGAAGGAATAAAGGAGGTAGATCCGGAAGAGCTACTGATTATCGATGGCACCACATCTCGAATGCGGCCATATTACCATACCGCATTTTAAAAACAATATTCGATCCTTGAAATTGCGCAATCGCGACAGCCATAAACCGATTTCCCCCCACTCGGGTGGGGGAATCTAATCGGCCGCATATCATGGCAAATTTGGAGGCAATCGACAGAAAATGACACGCCAAACCAATCCATAGTCGGAGCTGGCCGCACGGCATAAATCTGCAAAACCGCCCGGGATTAATTAATGATTTTGCAGAATCAGGGTCGCCAATTATGCGAATGAATCACCATGGCGACAGCCGACCCGTTATCGCCATCGGATTTCCGCGATAACCGGCCTTGCCCTTTATGCATCATTGGCTTGCGCGAAGATGGACGAGGAGCAGGAAAAATTTTATGCACGGTAGCCTGCATGGCAAGGTAGCTTGTTATATGCTGCCGATGGCTGGTGGAAAACGTGACCAGTGTCGTCAAAGGGCCAAATTAATGAAAACGCAATTGAAGAAGGGCACGCTCGACATGTGCGTGCTGGCCATCCTGGCCGTCAGGGACAGCTACGCGTACGAGATCGTCGCGCAACTGGCCGACGGTCTCGACATGAGCGAAGGCACGATCTATCCGCTCATGCGGCGCCTTCAGAACGAAAAATGGGTGAGCACGTATCTGGTGGAGTCCGAATCAGGACCGCCGCGCAAGTACTACAAGTTGGCGCCGTCCGGGCGCGAGCAGTTGGCGCAGATGCGACGCGACTGGCAAACATTCGCCAATGAGGTCAACAAAATCCTGGGAGAGACAGCGTGAATCAACAAGCCTACCTCGCATCACTGAAGCGATCCTTGTCCGGCCTGCCCGGCGACCAGATCGAAGACATTCTGCGCGATTATGACCAGCACTTTGCCGATGCGATGCAAAGCGGGCGCAGCGCTGACGAAGTCGCCAGCGGGCTGGGCGACCCGCGCAAGGTCGCGCTCGAGTTCAAGGCGCTGATGCATGTCGAAGCATTTCAAGACAAGCACAGCCTGGCCAATTTTGGGCGCATGGCGCTCGCCCTGGCGCGGGCAGCGGGCTTCAATCTTGTTTTTCTCCCTTTCATGCTCGTCGCACCGCTGTTGCTGCTGTCACTGTATTTGGCCAGTGCCTGCGCCTTCGTCGGCGGTGTCACGCTCACGGCGAGCGGCGTGGCCGGCGTTGGCCAGGTCGCCTTCGAGTACGGTGGCAGGCACGTGGCAGTGGCATTCGTCAACCAGGAGGATCAGGCGCGACTGGCGCGGGCGACGGCGCTTCAAATTTCCCCCTATGCGATCGCCTACGTCGATAAACCCCTCGCGAGCGACAGCATTGATGCAAGCGGCAAAACGTTGTCCAGCAAGGGCGCCAAGTCGTTGATCGGTGTCCTGTATATGGCGGCTGGCATAGCACTGTTCAAGCTCTGCCAAAAGCTGGCGAACGTGGCGGGATCGACAACCAGGCGCTATCTCGATGTCAACGCCAACATCCTGCGCACCGCCCGCAAGGCAAATACGTGAGCCGAAACCGGGTCGGCAGTGCGGCCTTGTGGCATGAGCGCGACTGTACGAACCGTTGGTTCCAGCGGTTCGTACAATCCGAGGTCGCTGTCAGAATGTCATGCGCACACCCGCCCGGTAGGTACGGCCGATCACATCGTAGATGGCCGGGTTGACGCCGATGCTCAGGTTCGTCTGCGGGACGAGGACCGGCGCGCGGTCGGCAAGGTTGTCGACCTTGAAGTAGACCATGCCGTTCCTGGCGAAGTTGTAGTTCGCGCCGAAGTCGATATAGGTCGCGCCCGGAAGATGGTTGTCGTAGATCGTCGGATGTTGCGACGTCGGCAGCGGGCAGTTGGTCTGGCATTCGATGAATTCATTGCTGAACACACCGGCGCTGACCCAGCGCTCCGTCAGGCTGAGACTGAGCTTGCCGTTGTCCCAGGATTCCGTCACCAGGGCCTTCCACTTCGGCGTGCTGCCCGCCATGTTGCCCGCGCCTTCGCTCGGCGTCGTGCCCGGCACGCCCGGATCGGACACCGAGTGGATCGTCCGCGTGGCCATGCCGCGCAAGGTGAAGGCGCCCGGCAGGCCGAGGTCGCGCAGGTTCGCGCGGTACGCGGTCTCGATGTCGACGCCCTTCGTGTGGAGCGACGCGAAGTTGAAGCTCTGCGCCAGCACGTAGTTGGTGCCGGCCGGCCCGGTGATCGACACGGCGTTGCAGACGTTCTGGTAGCCGGCATAGCACAGGTCCACTTCCTGCTGGGGCCCCAGCGAGCTGATGACGTTCTTCACCTTGATGTCGTAATAGTCGACCGACAGGTTGAAGCCGCGCGCCCAGCCGGGCTGGGTCAGCACGACGCCGAACGAGTTGTTGCGCGCGACTTCCGGCTGCAGGTCCGGATTGCCGACGTTGCGCTGCTGGATCTGGACCGACGAGCCCTGGGCGTTGTTCACGGCCTGGTTCGTGACCGTCATCGCRGCATACAGTTCGGAGAGGTTCGGCGCGCGCACGTCCTTCGAGCTGACGGCGCGCAAGCGCAGGCCGTCGATCGGGGTCTTCCACGTGGCGCCGATCTTCCACGCGTTCGCATTGCCGGCCGTGCTGTACTTTTCCTGGCGGTCGGCGATGTTCAGGTTCGCTTCGCCGAACGTGGCCGACTTCAGGAACGGGATGTTGAACTCGATATAGGCTTCCTTCACGTTGAATGCGCCGCGGCCGTTGTGGTAGTTCCCTGCGAACCAGTTGTCGCCGCCCGTGGACAGCGTCGTGTCGAGCGGATAAGCGGGACTGTAGGGCGATTCCAAAGCGGCACCGGCGCCATACGGGTCGCCGCGAACCGCGTAATCTTCGCGCCGCCATTCCGCACCGGCCGCCATCGAGACCGGGCCCGCCCAGCCCTCGACCACGTCGCCGTGGACGTTGGCGCTGACGACGTTCTGGCTCGAATCCGTGTGCTGCATCGGACCGTTGACGGGCGCGATGTACGACCAGCCCGCCATATTGATCGGAACGTCGCCGAAGATGTTGATCGGCTGGCAGCCGTTGGCGCGCGCGGCCGCGTCGCGGCAGACGATGTTGCCGTTCGCGTCGCGGACGGCGTCGATGGCGTAGTTGTAGCGGCGGTTCAGCGTGATGTCCTGCACGTGGATCACGGTCGTGTTCTCGCCGTGCTCGGCGTAGGCATCGTACGACCAGTCCTTGCCGAACAGGCTGAAGCGCCCGTCCGCGCCGACGACGAAACGGCGCTGCGTGCGCGTCGGGTGCACGGTCAGGTTGACCGGGAATTCGGCGTTCGCCGTCCCGACCTGCATCACGCCGCTCGGGTAGCCGGCCGCGCAGCCCGCCGCGCTGGACGCGGGCAGGTAGGCGTTGTCGCACTTGATGCCGAGGTTGCCCTGCTTGGCCGCGCCAGGGTTCGGCGAGAACACGGAAGTCACCTGCGCCCAGTTGCCCGTGACGTAGATCTCGTTGTCCGCGTCGAGGTCCCACGACACCCGGCCGTACGCGACCTCGCGCTTGAAGTTCATGGCCAGGTTCGTGCCGGCGCCCACGCTGCCGGACAGGTCGCCGCCGACGCAGAAGTTGCCGACGCAATCGGTCCCGTACTGGAATGGGTAAGGCGCGCCGCCGGGTCCGAATGCCGTCCCCTTCAGCGGGCCATCCGTGATCAGGCCGTATTTCGCATACTGGACGTGCTGGGCGTGCACGATGCTCTTGTAGCGCGGCGCGCCCGCCGCCTGCATCGCCTTCGTCGATTCCTGCAGCGCGGGATTCATGTACCAGCTGCGGCCGTTCGCCCCGACTTCGCCGAAGCCCGGCGAATCGATCCCGTTTTCCTTCGTGAATTCGCCGCTCACTTCGACGTGCAGCCGGTCGTCCGCGAAGCCGCGGCCCCAGGCGGCCTGCAAGGTGCCGTTCTTGTCGTCGTGGTAGGTGGTCATGCCCCCTTCCACGTTGAACTTGAAGCCGTTGAACTTCTTGTCCGTGATGAAGTTGACGACGCCGCCGACCGCGTCCGAACCGTACGAGGCCGACGCGCCGCCCGTCACCACGTCGACGCGCTTGACGAGCAGTTGCGGAAACTGGCTCACGTCCGTCACCCCGGTGACGTTGGCGCCGACGACGCGCTGGCCGTCCAGCAGGGTCAGCGTGCGGATGGTGCCGAGGCCCCGCAGCGACAGCGAGGACAGCCCCTGCACGCCGCTGGACGTGCTGTACGTGAACGTGGTGCGTCCCGTGCTGCCCTGCAGCGCCGGCAGTTCGGTCAGGGTCTCGAACAGGTTCGGCTTGGCCGCCCTGGCGAGATCGTCCGCGGTCAGCGTGGTCGTCGGCGTGGGCTGGTTGAAGCCCCGGGCCGCGATGCGCGAGCCGGACACGAGCACCGTGCTCACGCCGCCGGTGCCGGTGGCCGTGACGGCGGCGGTGGGCGCGGCGGATGAGGTGGCCGGTGCGGGCTGGTCCGCCGCTGCGGGGTCGGAGGGGGCCGCGGCCGTGGCTTCCTGTGCCTGTCCCGGCATGGACAGGACGGCACAGGCACCGGCGACGGCGAGATGGATCAGGGTGTGACGAAACTGCGTTGGCATCGTGTCTCCGTTTATTGTATTGGTCGATGTGGTCCTGGTCGGACCGTGCTGCCGCGACTGGCGATGACTCCCCTTGGTCCCGGCGCGCTGCCTCTGCTGCTGTTTCTGCTTGGCCCGTGGTAACGCTATCTGTTACCGCTATCATCGAAGGAATCGCATTTTGTTCTTATCGATAAATATTCGTCCAATAACTTTTTATACTGCAGCGATACCAATGTTGGTATCACTTCAGCCTGTCGTTCCAGCCAATTTGTGCTTGCCCTTTTACCCGCCCACTTGTACGATGACTGACGTGTACGCAGTATCATTCCGCACGCTTTTCTGGAGCCTCAATGAATCCGCAAGAACTCAAGCAAGTGATGTCGTCCGGCCTGCTGTCCTTCCCCATCACCGACTTCGACGCCGAAGGTAATTTCCGCCCGGGCACCTATGCCGAACGCCTCGAATGGCTCGCCCCGTACGGCGCCACCGCCCTGTTCGCGGCCGGCGGCACGGGCGAGTTCTTCTCGCTCACGCACGACGAGTATTCGCAAGTCATCAAGACAGCCGTCGATACGTGYGCCGGCAAGGTCCCCATCCTCGCCGGCGCCGGCGGCCCCACGCGCAGCGCCATCGCGTTTGCCCGGGAAGCCGAGCGCCTCGGCGCCAAGGGCGTGCTGCTGCTGCCGCATTACCTGACGGAAGCGAGCCAGGACGGGCTCGTCGCCCACGTGGAAGCCGTCTGCAAATCGGTGAACATCGGCGTGGTCGTGTACAACCGCGCGCAGTGCCGGCTGACGCCCGAGTCTCTGGAAAAGCTGGCCGACCGCTGCCCCAACCTGATCGGCTTCAAGGACGGCATCGGCGACATCGAACTGATGGTGTCGATCTGGCGCCGCATGGGCGACCGCTTCAGCTACCTGGGCGGCCTGCCGACGGCGGAAGTGTATGCGGCCGCGTACAAGGCCCTCGGCGTGCCCGTGTACTCGTCGGCGGTGTTCAACTTCATGCCGMARCTSGCSATGGACTTCTACCACGCCATCGCSAAGGACGACCACGCGACCACGAACCGCCTGCTCGACGAATTCTTCCTGCCRTACCTGGCAATCCGCAACCGCAAGGCCGGTTACGCGGTCTCGATCGTCAAGGCGGGCGCCCGCCTCGTCGGCCACGACGGCGGCCCGGTGCGCGCGCCGCTGACCGACCTGACGGAAGAAGAACACGCCATGCTGGACAAGCTGATCAAGGCACAGGGCGGCCGGTAAACCAGAACCCAAGAAGATCCCAAGGAGATCCAATGAGCATTCAAGGTGAAATGATCATCGGCCGCCGCGTCGTGCGCGGCAGCGCCGGCACCACGCGCGCCTTCAACCCGGCCACGCGCGCGCAGATGGAACCGGCATTCGGCCTCGCGACCGAAGACGACGTCGCCGCCGCCTGCACGCTCGCCGAACAGGCCTTCGACACGTACCGCAACCTGCCCCTGGAACAGCGCGCGCGCTTCCTCGAAACCATCGCCGACCGCATCATCGACATCGGCCCCGCGCTGATCGAGCGGGCTTCCGCGGAAAGCGGCCTGCCGGCCGCGCGCCTGGAAGGCGAGCGCGCTCGCACCTGCAACCAGCTGCGCCTGTTCGCCAAGGTCGTCCGCGACGGGCACTTCCTCGAAGCGACACTCGATTCCGCCCTGCCGCAACGCACGCCGCCCCGTTCGGACCTGCGCATGCGCAAGATCCCATTGGGCCCAGTCGCCGTGTTCGGCGCGTCGAACTTCCCGCTCGCCTTCTCCGTCGCCGGCGGCGACACCGCGTCCGCGCTGGCGGCCGGCTGCCCCGTCGTCGTGAAGGCGCACAGCGCGCACCTCGGCACGTCGGAACAGGTCGGCAAGGCCGTGCGCCAGGCGGCCGAGGACTGCGGCATGCCGGAAGGCGTGTTCTCGATGCTGATCGGTGAAGGCCGCGTGGCCGGCCAGGCGCTGGCCGCGCATCCGGCCATCAAGGCCGTCGGCTTCACCGGCTCGCGCCAGGGTGGCCTCGCGCTCGTGCGCACGGCGAACGCGCGCAAGGAACCGATCCCTGTGTATGCCGAAATGAGCAGCATCAATCCGGTGTTCCTGCTGCCGGGCGCCCTGTCCGCCGGCGGCGCGAAGCTGGCGCAGGGCTTCGTCGATTCGCTCACGCTGGGCGTCGGACAGTTCTGCACGAACCCCGGCCTCGTGATCGGCCTGGCCGGCAACGACCTGGATGCGTTCCGCGCAGCCGCCGCCGAGGCGTTGGCCGCCAAAGGTGCGGGCACCATGCTCACGGCCGGCATCCACCAGGCGTATGTCGACGCGGTGGGCCGCCGCTCCGGCATCGCCGGCGTGCAACTGGTCGCACAGGGCAGCGCCGAAACAGGAACAGGAACGCGGGGCTGCGCCGCCCAGGCCGCGCTGTACGCCTGCGATGCCGCCACCTACATCGCCAGCCCGGCGCTGGAAGAAGAAATCTTCGGCCCGGCTTCGCTGCTGGTCGCCTGCCGCGACGCGGCCGAGATGCTGGCCGTCGCACGCCACCTGGAAGGCCAGCTGACGGCCACCGTGCACGCCACCGCGCAGGACCGCGAGCTGGCCGCCGGCCTGCTGCCGACGCTGGAACGCAAGGCCGGCCGCGTGCTGTTCAACGGCTTCCCGACCGGCGTCGAGGTGTCGCATGCGATGGTGCACGGCGGCCCGTTCCCGGCCACGTCGGACGCCCGCAGCACCTCGGTCGGCGCCACCGCCATCGAGCGTTTCCTGCGCCCCGTGTGCTACCAGGACGTACCGGCCGACCTGTTGCCGGACGCCCTGCGCGACGACAATCCGCTGGGCCTCGCGCGCATGGTCGACGGCACGCTGCTGGTCGCGAAATAATCAGCATGTAGACGCCAGGCAGTACGGGGTGGCTGGTACGATGTGCCCGCCACCCGCAATGGCCGGAGGAGACACCGGCCGCGCGCACGTGGGGGAACCTCGAAGAGCCGTCGCGAGCGGCAGCCCTGCCGTTCGAGAAGCGCAGCTGTACGCATAGTACAGCCGGTCCGCCGTCGCGGAGCATCGCAGGACGGCAGGGCAACGCGCAGCAGGCTATTCGACGTTCCTCGTCAGCACAAATCAACCATAAGGCCTGACCATGACACGCAATCACAACGGCGACGCCGCAGCCGCCAGCCCCGCCGGCGGCAGCTACCGGTGGACCATCTGCGCCCTGCTGTTCTTCGCCACCACCGTCAACTATCTCGACCGCCAGGTCCTCTCGCTGCTGGCGCCGTCGCTGTCGAAGGAATTCGGCTGGTCCAACACGGACTACGCCAACATCGCCGCCGCCTTCCAGTTCATGTATGCGATCGCCCTGCTGTTCGCGGGCCGCATCGTCGACCGCCTCGGCACCAGGACCGCGTACACCATCGCCATCGTCATCTGGTCGGGCGGCGCCATCGCGCACGCCTATTCGCTGGAACTGGGCGCGGGCGTGACAGCGATGCTGGGGCTCGCGGTGCCGGCGTCCGTCGTCGGCTTCATCATCGCGCGCAYGATCCTCGCGATCGGCGAAGCGGGCAACTTCCCGGCCGCGATCCGCGCGACGGCCGAATACTTTCCCAAGTCCGAGCGGTCGTTCGCGACGGGCATCTTCAATTCCGGTGCCAACATCGGCGCGATCCTGGCGCCGCTGACCGTGCCCGTGCTCGCCGCGCTCTGGGGCTGGCAGGCCGCGTTCATCTGGATCGGCGCCATCGGCTTCCTGTGGGTCGTGTTCTGGTCCGTCCTGTTCGACGAACCCGCGCGCCAGCGCCGCCTGTCGCGCGCGGAACTCGACTACATCCGTAGCGACGACAACGGGGCCGCACAGGTCGCCCCGACGGGCCCCGCGCCGAGCCTGCGCACCCTGCTGGGCCTGCGCCAGACCTGGGCTTTCGTGGTCGGTAAATTCCTGACCGATGGCGTGTGGTGGTTCTTCCTGTTCTGGCTGCCGAAATACCTCACCGACAAATACGGCATGGCGACCTCAAGCCTCGTGCTGCCGCTGGCCGTCCTGTACAGCATGACGATGGTCGGCAGCATCGGCGGCGGCGCCCTGCCGGCCCGCTTCATGCGTACCGGCAGCGCACCGTACGACGCCCGCATGAAAGCCATGCTGCTGATCGCCTTCTTCCCGCTCGTCGTGCTGCTGGCGCAACCGCTGGGCCACCTGGGCTACTGGGTGCCCGTGATCCTGATCGGCATCGGCGCCTCGGCGCACCAGGCGTGGTCGGCCAATCTGCTGACGACGACGTCGGACCTGTTCCCGCGCCACTGCGTGGCCTCCATCGTCGGCATCGGCGGTCTGGCCGGCGGCATCGGCGGCGTCCTCGTCACCAAGATCGGCGGCCGGCTGTTCGATTACTTCGGCGCGCAAGGCCAGATCCAGACTGGCTACATGATCATGTTCGCGTTCTGCGCGCTGGCCTACCTGGCGGCCTGGGTGATCATGAAAGCGCTGGTGCCGGCGCAGGCCACGGCCCGGCTGCCGGAGGAGCTCGCGCATGCCTGAAGCGATCATCGAACGACTCCCCGGCGTGCGCTGCGCCGTCGGCGAAAGCCCCGTCTGGCACGCGGGCGAACAGGCATGGTACTGGGTCGACATCCCCGCGCGCCGCATCTGGCGCATGGACCATGCGACCGGCGGCACACGGTACTGGACGGCCGCCGAGATGGTCGCCTGCATCGCACCGCGCGCGGACGGCGGCCTGATCGCGGGCATGGAAACAGGTCTCTTCGCCCTGGACCTGCTGGACGACGGCACCGTGCGCGCGGAACGGCTGGCGGCGCCGTCCGGGCTGGGCCCCGGCATGCGCTTCAACGACGGCCGTACGGACCGCCAGGGCCGCTTCTGGAGCGGCACGATGTTCATGGACATGGCCGCCGCAAAGGCGATCGGCCAGCTGTTCCGCTACGACGCGCGGGGCCTGTCCGCGCCGCTCGCCGAGGGCCTGGTCACGCAGAACGGCCTCGCCTGGTCGCCCGACGGCCGCACGATGTATCTGTCCGACTCGCATCCGACGCGGCGCTGCGTGTGGGCCTTCGACTATGACGTCGACGCCGGCGTGCCGCACGACCGCCGCCTGTTCGTGGACATGGCCRCGTATGCGGGGCGGCCGGACGGCGCCACGATGGACAGCGACGGCTGCTACTGGGTGGCGGGCAACGATGGGAGCAGTCTGCTGCGGTTCACGCCGGGTGGGAAGCTGGACAGGGAACTTCATCTGCCGGTGCCGAAACCGTCGATGCCCTGCTTTGGCGGGCCGGAGCTCGATACCTTGCTGGTGACGTCGATCGTGCAGCCTGGGCGGGAAAGTGATGCGTTCGCGGGGGCGGTGTTGCTCGTGCGGGCCGGGGTGCGTGGCGTATTCGAAGTGCCGTTTGGCGGTTGATACGTTGATAGCGGGTAGGGTGGGCTCCCCCGAGCCCACGCGTGATGTTCCTGTTACGTCAGCATTTGCGTGGGTACGGGGTGCCCACCCTACCGCCCGGTTCTGTATGCGTGCCGTCGCATGTCGGTTAGTTGCAGAGACTTCGAACGAACAGGCCGCCAGCACGTGTCGGGCCGATGCGGTATCGTGTCGGCCACGTAACGGAATCGCAATGAACGACGACATCCATTTCTATGAACCACGCATGGGCCACGGCCTGCCGCATGATCCCTTCAACGCCATCGTCGGGCCGCGGCCGATCGGCTGGATCTCGACGCGCAGCCGCGCCGGGGTCCTCAACCTCGCGCCGTACAGCTTCTTCAACGCCTTCAATTACACGCCGCCGATCGTCGGCTTCGCCAGCATCGGCTACAAGGACACCGTCCGCAACGTCGAGGAGACGGGCGAGTTCTGCTGGAACCTGGCCACGCGCTCCCTCGCCGCGCGCATGAACGCCACCTGCGCCGCGGTGCCGCCCGACGTCGACGAATTCGCGCTGGCCGGGCTCACGCCTGCCGCGTCGCGCCTCGTGGGCGTGCCGCGTGTGGCCGAGGCGCCGGTCTCGTTCGAATGCCGCCTCACCCAGCTGATCCGGCTGCAGGGTGCCGACGGCCAGGCCGTGCCGAGCTGGCTCGTGCTGGGCGAAGTCATCGGCGTGCATATCGACCGGGACGCCTTGAAGGACGGCGTCTACGACACGGCGCACGCGGGCCACATCCTGCGCGGCGGCGGGCCGGCCGATTATTTCGAGGTCGGGCCGGCGCAGCTGTTCCGCATGGCCAGGCCGGCATAAGGATTATCCGCAGTAAGCAACATCGGCCGCGATCACGTATGATCTCGTAACGCCATGACAACGGCGTCCCCAGTCCGCGCCGCGCCAGGAGCGTGCGCAGCCCCGGCCATCCACGCCGTGCGGGCGACGAAGGACGCGCGTCCCGCCGCCGATCGGAGCGCGGCGGCACGTCAAGGCACCAGGCCCCGCCTGCGCCCTGCCGCCACCACCACCACCAATCGGGGCGCGGATGCGGAGCCGCAACGAACAATAAACCACGTCCGCACAGCGGCAAAGGAGAAACGATGAGTACTGAAAGCAGCCTGAACGAGGCTAAAGACACCCAGTTGCGCGCCGACGCGCTCGACTACCACCGCAGCCCCGTGCGCGGCAAGATCGAGGTCGTCGCCACGAAACCCCTGTCGAACCAGCGCGACCTGTCGCTTGCCTATTCGCCGGGCGTCGCCTACGCCTGCGAAGAGATCGCCGCCGACCCGGCCACGGCCGCCGACTACACGTCGCGCGGCAACCTGGTCGCCGTCATCTCGAACGGCACCGCGGTGCTCGGCCTGGGCAACATCGGTCCGCTCGCCTCGAAGCCCGTCATGGAAGGCAAAGGCTGCCTGTTCAAGAAATTCGCCGACGTCGACGTGTTCGACCTCGAGCTGGCCGAGAACGATCCGGACAAACTGGTCGACGCCATCGCGATGCTGGAACCGACCGTCGGCGGCATCAACCTGGAAGACATCAAGGCGCCCGAGTGCTTCTACATCGAGAAAAAGCTGCGCGAGCGGATGAACATCCCGGTCTTCCACGACGACCAGCACGGCACCGCCATCATTTCGAGCGCGGCACTGCTGAACGCGCTGAAGGTCGTCGGCAAGGACGTCGGCACGGTCAGGCTGGTGGCGTCGGGCGCCGGCGCGGCGGCCATCGCCTGCCTCGACATGATGGTCAGCCTCGGCGTGAAGCGCGAGAACATCTACGTCTCCGACTCGAAGGGCGTGATCTGGCAGGGCCGCGAAGCGAACATGGAAGCGAACAAGGCCCGCTACGCACAGCAGACCGATGCGCGCACGCTGGCCGACATCGTCAACGGCGCCGACGTGTTCCTCGGCTGCTCGACCGCGGGCGTGCTTACCGGCGAGATGGTCAAGACGATGGCCGCCAGCCCGATCATCCTGGCCCTCGCGAACCCGGAACCCGAGATCCGTCCGGAAGTGGCGAAAGCCGCCCGTCCGGACTGCATCATCGCCACCGGCCGTTCGGACTATCCGAACCAGGTCAACAACGTGCTGTGCTTCCCGTACATCTTCCGCGGCGCCCTCGATTGCGGCGCCACGCGCATCACGGACGAGATGAAACTTGCCTGCGTGAGCGCCATCGCCGACCTCGCCGAGGCGGAAGCGAACGATGCCGTCGCCGCCGCATATGCCGGCCAGGACCTGAACTTCGGTCCCGACTACATCATCCCGAAACCGTTCGACCCGCGCCTGATCGCCGCCATCGCGCCGGCCGTGGCAAAAGCAGCGGAAGCATCGGGCGTCGCGACGCGCCCGATCGCCGACATGGACGCCTACCGCGACAAGCTGGGCGAGATGATCTACCACACCGGGTTCTTCATGAAGCCCGTGTTCGCGAAAGCCAAGGCCGCGCCGAAGCGCGTCGCCTACGCCGACGGCGCCGAGCCGCGCGTGCTGCGCGCCGTGCAGACCGTGGTCGACGAGGGCATCGCGAAACCGGTCCTGCTCGGCCGCGCGTCCGACGTCGAAAAGGCCATCAAGCAGTCCGGCCTGCGCCTGAAGCGCGACGTCGACTACACGCTGGTGGAAGCCGAAGGCGACACCACCTTGCAGGGCGCGCGCCTGCTCAACGAAGGCAAGGTCGATTCCCTCATCTGCGGCATGCAGGGCCGCTACGACAGCCACCTGACGCACGTGAAGAACGAGATCGGCCTGGCGCCGGGTGCGGACGTCCTCGCGGCGATGAATGCGCTGGTGCTCGACAAGATGACCCTGTTCATCACCGACACCTATGTCAACGACAACCCGTCGGCGCAGGAACTGGCGGCGATCACGAAGCTGGCCGCGACCGAGATGCGCCACTTCGGCCTGGAACCGAAGGCGGCGCTCGTGTCGCATTCGATCTTCGGTTCGTCCGAGCGCCCGTCCGCGCAGCGCATGCGCGACGCCCGCGCCGTCCTCGCGCAGACGGCACCCGAGCTGCCGGTGCTGGGCGAGGTCCACGGCGATGCCGCGCTGTCGGAAGACATCCGCCGCCTGTACCAGCCGCACGGCGACTTCACGGGCAGCGCCAACCTGCTCGTGATGCCGTCGCTGGATGCCGCCAACATCCTGTTCAACGTGCTCAAGGTCACGTCGGGCAAGGGGGTCACGGTCGGCCCGATCCTGCTGGGCGCCGCGAAGTCCGTGCACATCCTGAGCCCGAGCGCGACCGTGCGCCGCATCGTCAACATGACGGCGCTGGCGGTGGCAGAAGTGCGCTAAGATCCGATGCTGGTAGGGTGGGCACCCCGTGCCCACGCGTGACGTTCGCGTCACGTTGACGTTCGCGTGGGCACAGGGGTGCCCACCCTACCGAGACGGGTCCAACCCCCCCGGGCGCATCCATTGGCCCCGCGATGCAATCTTTGCTAAGCTGTCGGTCTGAAACCGATTTCATCCAGACCGACACCTATGCCCAATCCACGCAAGACTGCCCTGGCGCTGGCCCTGCCCTGCGCCCTCATGGCCTCCGCGCACGCGGCGTCCGACCTCCCCGTCCACACCCTCGACAACGGCAGCGTGCGCGCGACCGTGACGGACGCCATCGGCGGCCGCCTGCTGTCGTTCGCGCTGGCCGGCAAGCCCAACTTCCTGAAGCTCGACACGGCGGCCGGCGATCCGGACGCGCCCATCGGTCCCACCACGGACAACGTCGGCTACTTCGGCCATGAAATCTGGATCGGACCGCAAAAGGAATGGTGGTCGCACCAGGACGTGAACCCGTCGCGCGCCGGCGCGCCGTGGCCGCCGGATCCGTGGCTCGGCCTGTCGCGCTACAAGGTCGAGGACAAGCGCGCAGACGCGATCACGCTCGCGAGTCCGGCGAGCCCCGTCAACGGCCTGCAGCTCGTCAAGCGCTACGCCCTCGTTCCCGGCAAGCCGCACAGCCTGCGCCTGGACGTGGACGCGGCCAACGTGCGCAAGACGCAGGTGGCCTGGGACATCTGGTTCAACACGCGCGCCCACGGCGCCACCCGGGTCTACGTACCCGTGGCGCGGCGCGGCGACGTGCGCCAGCAGGCGATCGAGCCAAAGCCGGACATGAAGCCGCTCACGTGGACCCTGAAGGACGGTCTCTTCTCGATCGACGCCTACCCGGCCGGCCAGGGCCAGCCGCACCGCAACGGCAAGATGCTGCTGCAGCCGTCGAATGGCTGGATGGCGGGCTTCCATGACGGCCAGCTGCTCGTGATCCAGTTCGCGCACCAGCCGCGTGCGGCCATTCATCCGGACCAGGGCCAGGTGGAGCTGTATAACGACTGGCAGCCGGAGGCGCCGGACAAGGGCCTGATGGAGATGGAAGTGCACGCCCCGTACGTCCAGCTGGCGCCGGGGCGGCACATGCAGGCGTCCGAGCAGTGGACCCTGCTGCCCTATGACGGGCCGGATACGCGCAAGGCACAGGTGGCGTTCCTGCGCGCGCACGCGAAGGAGCTGGGGCTCGGCGGTCTGTAACGCGTGCGTCCTGGTGGGCTCGGTGAGCCCACCCTACGACATCGTGGCATTCGTAGGGTGGGCACCCCGTGCCCACCAAGGCGTCACAACATCAGAAGCTGTACCGCATCTGCGCCGTATAACGCGGCCCGGACACGAACCAGGCACGGCCCTTGAAGCCGATACCCTGCTGCATCAGCTGGCGGTACTTGGAGTCCGTCAGGTTCTGCGCTTCCAGGCCGATCGACAGGTTTTCCGTGATGTTGTAGATCACGGAGCCATCCAGCTGGCCATAGCTGTCGGCCCACGTCGGCAGCGCCCACGCCACGTTGTGCTGGCCGAAGGTCGCGCTGTTCGGGTTGGTATCCGTACCGTCGCCACCCTGGGTGCCGTTGACGTTCACGTTCTGCAGGTTCTTCGAACGCCAGTTCCACGCGAGACGCATCGACAGCGGGCCCTTGTCATACATCAGGGCCAGGTTGTACGACTGGCGCGACAGGCCGATCAGCGGCAGGTCGCCGAACGTGCGGCCATCGATGTCGCAGCCGTTCAGGTTCAGGTTGAAGTTGGTCGCCGAATTGCCGCCCGAGCAGTACACCGAGTGCACCGCCTGGTGCAGGTCCGTCTTGCTGTCGACGTACGTGTAGTTCGCCTGGACGCCGAAGCCCGACAGCCAGCCCGGCAGCATGTCGAAGTACTGCTGGTACGCGATCTCCGCGCCGCGCGCATGGCCGTCCGCGCCGTTCACCGGCCCCGTCACCGTGAAGGTGTACGGTTTGCCGGTGTTGTCCGCCAGGTTATAGCCGTACGACTGCTTGATGATGACGTCCTTCAGCTGCTTGTTGAACAGTGCCATGGTCAACGAGCCCGATTTCGAGAAGTACCACTCGGCCGTCAGGTCGAACTGGTGCGACCGGACCGGACGCAGGTTCGGGTTGCCGGTACCGGTACCCGTGTAGGTAACGAGGCCGCTGGCATTGTCCACGTTCTGCGACAGCGTCGTGTAACCCTGCAGATCGCTGAAGTCCGGACGCGAGATGCCGGTGGACAGGCCCGCGCGGAACTGCAGCGTGTCGCTGGCCTTCATGCGCAGGTTCAGGCTGGGCAGCACGTTGTTGTAGCTGTTCTTGAAATCCTGCTTCTGCGAGAACGCGGTGAATTGCGGGATGCCGGCGCCCGTCGACGTGCTCGGCGTGAACACGGTATAGCCGTGCGCCGTCATGTCGGTCTTCACGTAGCGCACGCCGATGTTGCCGTCGACCGGGAACTTCAGGTCGTCGAAGCCGAAGCGCAATTGCGAGTACAGCGCACCGGTACGTTCCTGCTGGTCATTCACGCCGGCCGGGTCGGTGCCGAACGTCGCCGGCTTCCACGACGTGCATGTGTTGGTACCGTCGTTGCACAGCTTGTTCGGATACGTGTGCAGCTGCGCATACGTGCCCGGATAGCCGGTCGCCAGCGACACGGCCGGGAACACCAGTGCCGGGACGGATGTGTTGTTGTTGAAGAAGTTGTTAAACGAGTGGATCTGCACCTGGTTGTTGAAGCGCGGATCGCCCAGGTACGCGAGGCTGGACAGCGTATTCGTCGGGCCCACCTGCCAGGTCTGCGTGATCGCCGCCCAGTTGTAGCTCGGATTCGAGTTCTCGTTGCGCGAATCGCGGTCCGTCAGGCGCACGCCGAAACGGATGTCGCGCAGCACCGGATGGTCGAACTCGTAGCGCGCGTCGGTCCGCCAGGCCCATTCGCCGGCCTTGCTGCGGTCCTGGTGTTCCATCGTGAACGCCCAGTAGTAATTATTGGGGTTCGCAAGATAGGCGCGGTCCGCGTCCGTGAACGACAGCGTGGGCACGTCGCCGCGCAGGTCGATGGTCTCGCTGGGCATCTGCACGCCGGTGGCCACGGTCGAGTCGAAACTCTTGGTCGTGGCGCGGATGCGCTGCAGGTCCGTGTCGATGGTCCAGCGGTCGTTCGCGCGCCAGCGCACGTGCCACGCGATGTCGGTCGTGTCGGACTTGCGGTCGGCCGAGCGCGTGTCGCCGCCGAAGTTGACGCCGCCGTCCTGAGGATCGGTCAGCGTGCCGGTCAGCAGCGCGCCTTTCGAGTCATACGTGGCGTTCGGACTGACCTGGATGTTGTAGGGGCTCGACTGGGCGAAGATCGCCTGCTCGTCCCAGTGCATCTTGTAGCTCGACTTGAAGAACGTCAGGTAGGAACTGAGCGAATTATCCTTCTTCCACTGCRGCGCGGCATACGCGCCTTTGCGCTTGCGGTCGAATTCCAGCGTGCGCCACTGGGAGCCCTTCGGCACCCAGACCGTCTTGCCGGCCACGATGTCGGGACGCGGATAGTAAGGTTCGACCTGGAACGCGTCCGTGCGGGTGCCGCTTTCCGAGTACGCGAAATCGACCATGGCGCCGATCTCGCCGAAGCCCGTCTTCCAGCGGTCCGAGAACATCACGGAGCCGGACGGCTGGCGCTTGCCGCGCTTCAGTTCCGAATAGGTGTCCTGCAGCGATACGGCGACCTTGCGCCCCTTGAAGTCGAAGGGCAGCGCCGTGCGCAGGTTGACGAGACCGCCGACGGCGCCCTCGATCTGTTCGGCCGATGGGTTCTTGTAGACGTCGACGCCCGCCATCAGTTCCGGCGGAACGTCTTCGAAGTTCAGCGCGCGGCCGCCGTTGGCGGAGAACGAGTCGCGGCCGTTCAGCTCCGAGCGGACGTACGACAGGCCGCGCACGTTCACGTTCGAGCCTTCCACCGAATAGTGCTCCGGGTCGCCCTTCGTCATCGTGCGGTCGATCGTCACGCCGACCACCCGCTGCAGCACCTCCGTCACCGAACGGTCCGGCAGCTTGCCGATGTCGTCGGCGACGATCGAGTCGACGATCTCGTCGGAGTTCTGCTTGATCTTCTGGGCGGATTGCAGCGCGGCGCGCTGGCCCGTCACGACGACGACGTTCGCGCCGCCAGCCTGACCCGCTTCGGTCTGCGCCAGCGCGGCACTACCAGCGAGCAATGCGATCTGGCCGGCAGCTACGGCGATCGCGGTTCTTTTGAATCGATTCATTTATTCTCCTGTGTTTTGCTTATGTCGCCCCGCTTCCGTGGCAGGGCTTGGTTTGGAACTACTTCGGGAACTGCGTCGAACTGCTGATGCATGCGGTCGCCATGCGACGGCCGCGGGAAACGGTTCAAAACGACGAGGAGCTGGCGCGGTCGTGCCGCGCCGCCGTGATGGTGATCGAAAGGAAAGATAAAGCCGGTGCCCGCCGGGCGAGGATGAGACTGGCAAGTCTGAATGGCATGTTTGTCTCCACGCTTTTTTAGTGCGTTGATCGTAGTCGTTCTAGTTTTGTAATCGTTTTCATGAAGTGTAGGTATTTGCTGTGAAATTTGTCAAACGCGAAAACAATCGTGTTGCACGCTAACATCGAAGGTATGCCTTATTTGCAACGAGGTATATCGAAAACTGATGGCTCGATAATCCGTCCGAAACGCGCAACACCCATGCCCGGATTAACGCGGCGGACTCGGATTGTTGGGAATGGAAAACCGGAAGCAGCACAACCGGAACGTCGCCGCGCCGGGCGAAGTTGCTGAAAGCCATCCTCATGGCGTCAGGGTGGATCTTCCGGATGAACGCAAAATGACGTCATGTTAATGAACGATCCCGACACATGCGCGCGCGACACGCTGCACATGGCGCAGGTAGCGCTACCAAATCATATTATTCTTGTTCATCGACGCTACTTCGCCTATAGAATCGGGAATATGAATTCGCAAAACCGAAAATGTCGTGCTAGCGCAATCTATTAAATTCAGAAACAGAACACGAAACGATTTGCGTGTCTGCTGCGCATTCATCGAAGGGCAAGATGGTCTCTTGCCGCTAATCCCGAGAGCACGTAGAGTCGAATCATTTCACTTATCGATACGCGATCCCAATCCAAAAAGGAGAGCGCAATAAAGGACATGACGGATTTTCAGATATATTCGGAGGCCCCATGAACGCGCCGCTCAATCCGCCCAAGCGGACCCGCCGCACCAAAGGGGGACTCACCCTCGTCGACGTCGCACGCGTGGCCGGCGTGGCGCCGATCACCGTGTCGCGCGTGCTGAACTCGCCGGAAAAGGTCTCCCCCGACCTGGTGCAGAAGGTGCGTGATGCGATCGAACGCACGGGCTATGTGCCGAACCTGCTGGCCGGCAGCCTGGCGTCGACGCACAGCCGCATGATCGCGGCCATCCTGCCGACCATCGCGGGCTCCGTGTTCCTCGATACGATCCAGTCGCTGACCGAGACGCTCGCCGGCGCCGGCTATCAGCTGATCCTGGGCCAGGCAGGCTACGAGAATTCGCGCGAGGACGAGCTGCTGGAAGCGATCATCGGGCGCCGTCCGGACGGCATCGTCCTTGCCGGCATCATGCGCTCGGCGCAGGGCCGGCGCAGGCTGCAGGCGAGCGCCATTCCCCTGGTCGAGACGTGGGACCTGACGCCGACGCCGGCCGACATGCTGGTCGGCTTCTCCCACGAGGAGGTGGGCCAGGCGGTGGCCGAATTCCTGTACCAGCGCGGACGCCGGCGCGTGGCCGTGATCAGCGCCTCCGACGAACGCGCCCTGCGCCGCAACCGCACGTTCGCGCAGGCCGCCGTCCGGCTGGAGATGGGCGGCCCCGACCGCGAGGTGCCGTTCCACACGATTTCCGCACCGGGTACGGCGGCCGGCGGCCGCACGGGCCTGCGCGCCCTGCTGACCGCCCATCCCGACATCGACGCCGTGTTCTGCAGCTCGGACATGGTCGCGCTCGGCGTGCTCACGGAGGCGCGTGCGATGGGCATCGACGTTCCCGGCCGGCTGGCCGTCGTCGGACTCGGCGACCACGCATTCGCGGCCGATCTGTACCCCGCGCTGACGACCGTCCGCATCGACGGCCGCGCAATGGGCTGCATCGCGGCGCGCTTCCTCATCGACCGCATCGCGGGCAACCACATCCCCGAGGTAGTGCGCGACATCGGCTTCACCATCGTCGAGCGCGACAGCGCCTGACGCGCTTCCAGGCGCACATAAAAAAAAGGGCGCCCGGAGGCGCCCTGAAGTGATATCGAGAGTAAGTAAGTCGAGGCCGTGCTGGTGGCCACCACGCCACCGCACGAGACGTCATGCTAACGTGCCGGCGCATATCGCGCCCATCACTTATTCGCCGTTTGTTATCAGTTTTTGATATAGCCAGTCTGTCACCGCCCTGACTATCGTGACCTTTGCCGGCACTGGCGCGGCCCGGTGTACAATCCTTTGTTCCAGGAACCAGGACCCGGCCGCGACCCGCGCCGCGGCCGGGTTCCGGATTCCGATCGTGCATCGACCAAGAGCTGACATGGCCACCACCGGGACACTACCACGCCGCCAGGCGGACCGCGACCGCAGCGCTTCACGCGCCCGGCCTCGCATCCGTGCGCTCCCGGTCCGGCCATGCGCGGGCGCGGCCCCGGACCGCCAGCCGCCCCGCCCGACCCCGGCGCCGCCGTCCGGCCACAAGCCGGTGCGCCAGGCGCTCCTCCGCCGCACGCATGCCGCCCCGACCCACGGGAGCGCAGCGGGTTGCATTCGTCCTGCCCTGCCCGGCTCCGCCCCGGGCGACCACCTCAACCACTAAGATCCAGAACAACATGCAGACCCACTCGAACGAGACAGACAACGGCCTCCCCCTCGACATGATCATCTTCGGCGGCATGGGCGACCTTGCGATGCGCAAGCTGCTGCCGGCCCTGTACATGGCCTTCCTGCACGGCAACCTGCCGCCGACGACGCGCATCCTGTCCACCGGCCGCCAGGAGTTCGACCGTGAAGCCTACCTCGCCCACATCGAGGCGAACTCGCGCTCGTTCATCAGCGAGAGCAATTTCAACGACAAGACCTGGGACGGCTTCCTCAAACTGCTCGAGTACGTCCGCCTCGACGTGCAGGCCGCACCCGACTTTTCCGCCCTCGCGAAGGCGTCGCGCGCCGGCGCCCAGCGCGTGTTCTACCTGTCGACGGCACCGTCGCTGTTCACGACCATCTGCGACAAGCTCGCCGCCAGCGGCCTCGTCGACGCCAATGCCCGTGTCGTGCTGGAAAAGCCGCTGGGCACCGACCTGGCGTCCGCGATCGCCATCAACGAAGACGTCGGCCGCCACTTCGCCGAGTCGCAGATCTACCGCATCGACCACTACCTCGGCAAGGAAACCGTGCAGAACCTGATGGTGCTGCGCTTCGGTAACTCGATCCTGGAACCGCTGTGGCGTGCGCCGAACATTTCCAGTGTGCAGATCACCGTGGCCGAGGAAGTCGGCGTCGGCAGCCGCGCCGGCTTCTACGACGGCGCCGGGGCGATGCGCGACATGGTCCAGAACCACCTGCTGCAACTGCTGTGCATCGTCGCGATGGAACCGCCGACGTCGCTGTCGCCGGACGCGGTGCGCGACGAAAAGCTGAAGGTGCTGCGCTCGCTGCGCCGCCTGACGCTGGCCGACATCGCGCGCGACACGATCCGCGGCCAGTACATCCGCGGCGTGTCCGGCAACCAGGAAGTGCCCGGCTACCACGAAGAGAAGAACGTTCCGCAGGACAGCAAGACGGAGACGTTCGTCGCCCTGCGCGCCTTCATCGATACGTGGCGCTGGTCGAAGGTGCCGTTCTACCTGCGCACCGGCAAGCGCATGGCCCGCCGCTCGTCGAAGATCGTCGTCGAGTTCACGAACCCGCCGTTCCCCCTGTTCCCGCAGACGGCCGGCGCCATCGCCAACCGCCTCGTCATCGAGCTGCAGCCGGAAGAAGCGATCAAGCTGCAAATCATGGCCAAGCAGCCCGGCAGCGGCATGGAGATGCAGCAGGTCGCACTGAACCTCGACCTGCAGTCGGCGTTCCAGCAACGCCGTGCGGAAGCGTACGAACGCCTGCTGATCGACGTCGTGCGCGGCCGCCTGACCCACTTCATGCGTCGCGACGAACTGGAAGCGGCATGGGAATGGGCCGACCCGATCATCGAAGGCTGGCAAAAGCTGAACGAGAAGCCGCACCCGTACGCGGCCGGCTCGTGGGGTCCGGCCGAGTCGTTCGCGCTGCTCGCGCGCGACGGCCACAGCTGGGTCGAGTAAGCGCCCCGCCCGGACGGTACGCGCCCGCGTATCGTCCGCCTGCCGTCGGCGCGCCCATGCTTTTCAGAATCGTGCACAATAGCCCGGAGGCATCGTCCGCCCCGGGCATTTAATCCTTCGCAAACCGACGCGACGTTTCACCCGTGCGCGATTGGAGAGTGCGAACAGTTGGCGTAGAGTGCGGTGTCTCTCAACTAGACCTCGGAAGAGACCGCCATGCAGGCAAGCAACTTGAACACGATGGGCATGCTCGGAGTGCAAGCCCTCAAGAACATGGACCGCAGCCGCAAGGCGCGCGGCGAGATGCTGGACCGGGCCGGCTACGGCCCGCAGCAGACGCCCTCCACGGTCCTGTACTCGGAACCCGGCCTGAACATGCGCCGCTACGGCGCGCCGGCCGACATTACCGCGAACGGCGGGCCGGCCGTGCTGATCGTGCCGGCGCCCATCAAGCGCCCGTACATCTGGGACCTGGCGCCCGGCATCAGCATCGTGCGGCGCTGGCTCGACCGCGGCTACCGCGTCTACCTGGCCGAATGGGTCGCCCTGCCGGACACCCATGACCACTTCGGCCTGGACGACTACGGCGATCACCTGCTGTCCGCCTGCCGCCGCGCCATCGCGGCCGACGGCGGCCCCGACCAGGTCGTCATCGCCGGCCACTCGCTCGGCGGCATCCTGACCGCCCTCCACAGCTGCCTGCACCCGGACGCCATCCGCGCGACGATCCTGCTGGAATCGCCGCTGCACTTCACGCCGCAGAGCAGTTGCTTCGCCCGGCTCGTCGACGCCACGCCGCACGCGCGCCCGATCGCCGACGCATTCCGCCAGGTGCCCGGCGTCTTCCTCAACATGATGAGCGCGATGGCCGAGCCGCAGGCATTCCAGTGGGAGCGCTGGACGGACCGCTGGCTGTCGCTGACCGATCCGCAGGCGCTCGTCACGCACATGCGCGTGGAACGCTGGACGCATGACGAATTCCCGCTGCCGGGCCGGCTGTTCACGGACATCGTCGAATCGCTGTACCGCCACGACGCGCTCATGCAGGGCAAGCTCGCCGTCGGCAACCGCACGATCGGCCCGCGCGACCTGACGTCGCCGCTGCTGTCCGTCGTCGACCCGCGCAGCAAGCTCATTCCACCGGATGCGATGATCCCGTTCCACGACGCGACGTCGGGCCCGCGCAAGCGCGTGCTGCACTACGAGGGCGACGTGGGTGTGAACCTGCAGCACGTGGGCGTGCTGGTGGGGCGCAGCGCGCATGAGAAAATCTGGCCTCAGATTTTCGATTGGCTCGACGCGTAGGGTGGGCATTTGGGGCCGGGGCCCCAAATGAAACGTACCCACGCGTGACGTTTGCGGTGTGTTGGCGACACGCGTGGGCTCGGGGAGCCCACCCTACGTAACTACTACGTTGGATTCACACCCGCTCGATCGCCACCGCAATCCCCTGCCCCACGCCGATGCACATGGTGCACAACGCGAACCGCCCACCGGTCCGCTGCAACTGGTACATGGCCGTCGTCACGAGCCGCGCGCCGCTCATCCCGAGCGGGTGACCGAGCGCGATCGCGCCGCCGTTCGGGTTCACACGCGGATCGTCGTCACGCAAGCCGAGTTGGCGCAGCACAGCCAGGCCCTGCGACGCGAACGCCTCGTTCAACTCGATGACATCGAACTGGTTTAGCGTCATGCCGGTCTGGCGCAGCAGCTTCTGTACGGCCGGCGCCGGACCGATGCCCATCACACGCGGCGCCACGCCGGCCGTCGCCATGCCGACGATGCGGGCGCGCGGGGTCAGGCCGTGTTGCGCCGCCGCCTCGGCATTGGCCAGCAACAGTGCGCAGGCGCCGTCGTTCACGCCCGACGCATTGCCCGCCGTGACGGTGCCGCCCGGACGTACAACGGGTTTCAGCTTCGCCAGCGTCTCCAGGCTCGTTTCACGCGGATGCTCGTCCTGCGCGAAGCGCACCGGATCACCTTTCTTCTGAGGTATCAGTACCGGCACGATCTCCTGCTCGAACGTGCCATCGCGCTGCGCGCGCGCAGCCTTGGTCTGGCTCGCCAGCGCGAACGCATCCTGGTCGGCGCGCGAGATGCCGTAGTCGTCGGCCACGTTCTCGGCCGTTTCCGGCATCGCATCCGTGCCATACAGCTCGTGCATCCGGGGATTCGGGAAGCGCCAGCCGATCGTCGTGTCGACAATGTTCGCGTTGCGCGAAAACGGGGACTCCGCCTTGCCCATCACGAACGGCGCGCGCGTCATCGATTCCACGCCGCCCGCGATCATCAGCCGCGCTTCGCCCGCTTTGAGCGCGCGGGCCGCCGTGCCGATGGCGTCCAGACCCGACCCGCACAGCCGGTTCACGGTGGAACCGGGCACGTCCTGCGGCAGGCCGGCCAGCAGCGCGGACATCCGGGCCACGTTGCGGTTGTCCTCGCCGGCCTGGTTGGCGCAGCCGTAGATGACGTCGTCGATGGCGGACCAGTCCACGTCCGGATTGCGGCGCATGAGTTCGCGGATGGGGATCGCGCCCAGGTCGTCCGCGCGCACGTCCTTCAGGGCGCCGCCGTAGCGGCCGATCGGGGTGCGGATGGCGTCGACGATGAATGCTTCGGTCATGTCAGTCTCCTGTTAATCGTTCGAAGTGGCCAGCAGCGCCGCGGCGGTGACGGCCTGCAGGTCGGCCAGGGTGAGGCCGGGGGCCATCTCGCGCACGCGCAGACCTTCCGGGGTGACGTCCAGCACGGCCAGGTCGGTGTAGATGCGGCTGACGCAGCCCAGGCCCGTCAGCGGATAGGTGCAGCGCCCGACGACCTTGCTTTCGCCGGTCTTGGTCTGGTGTTCCATCATCACGAACACCTGCTTCGCGCCGATGGCGAGGTCCATCGCGCCACCGACGGCCGGAATCGCATCCGGTGCGCCCGTATGCCAGTTGGCGAGGTCGCCCCTTTGCGATACCTGGAAGGCGCCCAGCACGCAGATGTCCAGGTGGCCGCCACGCATCATCGCGAACGAATCCGCGTGGTGGAAATAGGCGCCACCCGTCAGCAGGGTGACCGGCTGCTTGCCGGCGTTGATCAGATCCTCGTCTTCCTCGCCGGGCGCCGGCGCCGGGCCCATGCCCAGCAGGCCGTTCTCGCTGTGCAGGAACACCTCGCGCTCCGGCGGCAGGTAGTTTGCGACCTTCGTGGGCAGGCCGATGCCCAGGTTCACGTAGGCACCCTCGGGAATATCCTGCGCCACGCGCGCGGCCATCTGGTCGCGGCTGAAACGACTGGTGATGCTCATGCTGCCTCCTTGACGACGCGCTGGACGAAGATGCCGGGGGTGACGATCGCTTCCGGATCGAGCACGCCGAGCGGCACGATCTCAAGCACCTGCGCGATGGTGGTCCTCGCCGCCATCGCCATGATCGGGCCGAAGTTGCGCGCCGTCTTGCGGTACACGAGGTTGCCCCAGCGGTCGCCGCGCAGCGCCTTGATCAGCGCGAAATCGGCGAGGATCGGCGTCTCGAACACGTAGTTGCGGCCGTCGATGACGCGCGTTTCCTTGCCTTCCGCCAGCAGGGTGCCGTAGCCGGTGGGCGTGAAGAAACCGCCGATGCCGGCGCCCGCGGCGCGGATGCGTTCCGCCAGGTTGCCCTGCGGCGTCAGTTCCAGTTCGATCTCGCCCGCGCGGTACAGCGCGTCGAAATGCCAGGAATCGGACTGGCGCGGAAACGAACACACGATCTTGCGCACGCGCCTCGCCTTGATGAGTGCCGCGAGGCCCGTGTCGCCGTTGCCGGCATTGTTGTTGACGATGGTGAGATCGCGGGCGCCGTGGGCGATCAGCGCGTCGATCAGGCTGGAAGGCATGCCGGCGTTGCCGAAGCCGCCGATCATGACGGTGGCGCCGTCGTGGATGTCGGCCACGGCGCGCTCCAGCGTGTCACAGGTTTTGTCGATCATGGTTGTCTGCCGGAATCGAACCGGCCTCAGTGAACGGGGATGTGCGATAATCGAACACATGCTCGCCTACCGCACAAAAAGTGTACGCCCGCCCGGCGCCGAAGGTCAAGCACTTCCCGTCATCGATTACAATCCCGCCATGTCATCCACACCCGCCCCGCTCACCATCGCCGAGGAAATCGACGCCCTCGCCGACCCCGATTTCATGACGTCGCTCGCGCGCGGCCTTGCCGTGCTGCGCGCCTTCGCCGATACGCGCAAGCCGCAGACCATCGCCCAGATCAGCCAGCAGACGGGTATCCCGCGCGCGGCGGTGCGCCGCTGCCTGCACACGCTGCGCCAGCTCGGCTACGTCGACGCGGAACTGAACAACTTCGCCTTGCGCCCGAAAGTGCTCACGCTGGGGTATTCCTACCTGTCCTCCACGCCGCTGACGGCCGCCGCCCAGCCCTGCCTGAACGCCGTCAGCAAAGCACTGGGCGAATCGAGCTCGCTGGCCGTGCTGGAAGAAGACCAGGTGCTGTACGTGGCGCGCGCGGCCACGTCGCGGGTGATGTCGGTGTCGCTGTCCGCGGGCAGCCGGCTGCCCGCGTATTGCAGCTCGCTGGGCCGCGTGTTGCTGGCGCAGCTCGCGCCGGACGAACTGGATGCGTATCTCGCGCGCACGACGCTCACGCCGATGACGCCGCACACGGTGACGGATCCGGACCGCCTGCGCGATGTATTGGCGCAGGTGCGGCACGACGGTTACGCCGTCAACAACGAGGAGCTGGAGCTCGGATTGCGCTCGATCGCCGTGCCGGTGCGCGGCGCGTCGGGGCGCGTGCTGGCCGCCCTGAACGTGGGCGCGCACGCGACGCGCGTGACGCCGGAGCGCATGGTGGAGGAATTCCTGCCGGTGCTGCGCCAGGGCGCGCAGGAGCTGGCGCTGCTGCTGCCCTGACAGGCGTCGCGTCGGCGGCGCTCAGAACGCCCCGACGTAATTCTCCGCCAGCGCCGTGGCCAGCGCGCGCGAGCTGACGACATTCTCCAGCTCCGCGCGCTGCACCTCGCGCTGGAACGGCGACGCGTCGGCGAACGTATGCAGCATGCTCGTCATCCACCACGAGAAGTACTCGGCGCGCCAGATGCGTTTCAATGCGTCGTCGGTGTAGCGCTCCAGCCGGGCGGTCTTGCCCTGGCGGTAGAACTCGTCCAGTCCGGCCGCCAGCAGGCGCACGTCGGACACGGCCAGGTTCATGCCCTTGGCGCCGGTCGGCGGCACGATGTGCGCGGCGTCGCCCGCGAGGAACAGGCGGCCCGACTGCATCGGCGTCGAGACGAAGCTGCGCATCGCGACGATATTCTTCTGGAAGATCTTCCCTTCCGTCAGGCGCCAGCCATCGCGGTTTTCCACGCGCGCTTGCAGCTCGGCCCAGATGCGGTCGTCCGACCAGTTGTCGACGCTGTCCTTCGGGTCGCACTGGAAGTACATGCGCTGCACCGTGGGCGAGCGCGTGCTGACGAGGGCGAACCCGCGCTCGTGGCGCGCGTAGATCAGCTCCGGCGCCGACGGCGGCGCCTCGACGAGGATACCGAACCAGCCGAACGGATACACCCGCTGGTAGTCGTTGCGCCCCTGCTGCGGCATGGCGGGACGGGACACGCCGTGGAAGCCGTCGCAGCCGGCGATGAAGTCGGCATCGATGCGGAACGCTTCGCCGTCCCGCGTGTACGTCACGGACGGCCGGTCGCTATCGACGCCGTGCACGGCCACGTCGCGCACGCCGAACAGCATGTCCGCGCCGGCCGCCGTGCGCGCGGCGACGAGGTCCTTGATGACTTCGTGCTGGGCGTACACGGTGATAGCCTTGCCCGTCAGTTCGGTCAGGTCGATGCGGTGGCGGCGGCCGTCGAACGCCAGCTCGAACCCGTGGTGCAGCGCGCCCTCCGTCCGCATCCTGCTGCCTAATCCGGTCTCGTCGAGGATGTCCATCGTGCCCTGTTCCAGCACGCCGGCGCGGATCGTCGATTCGATCTCGTCGCGCGTGCGGCATTCGAGCACGACGGATTCGATGCCCTGCAGGTGCAGCAGATGGGAAAGCAAAAGGCCGGCGGGGCCGGCGCCGATGATGGCAACCTGGGTACGCATGTCGTCTCCTGAAAAAAATATTTGTCGACGACCATGCTAGTGGCGCGCGGTCTTGAATAGAATGGATGAAATCATCGATTCCTTGTACTTTTTCGACATGCGCCCTTCCCTCCCCGCCGCCGCCATCCCGCGCTTTGCCCTGTACGGCGAGCAGACGCTGGCCGAAGCCGTGCACGTCGAACTGATCGAGACGCGCAGCCGGCTGCACGACTGGCACATCGGGCGCCACACCCACCCGGGCCTGTTCCAGGTACTTTTTCTATTGCGCGGCAGCGTGCGCGCGGCCGTCGAGGAAGCCGTGTGGGAACGCAAGGGTCCCGTCGCGCTCACCGTGCACCCATCCGTGGTGCACGGCTTCGACTTCGCGGAAGGAGCGCAGGGGTATGTGCTGACGGTCGACCAGAATGTGCTGTTCGCCACGCCCGACCACCACGGCGAGCTGTTCGCGCCGCTGTTTGTGGAACCGCTGTCGCTCGCGCTGGCGCGCCAGCCGCGCGCGCGCATCGAGGGGCTGCTGCGCAATATGGTGGAGGAAGCCGCATGGCCCCGGCAGGGCAATGCGCTGATGCTGGAATGGCTGGCGCGCAGCGTACTGTTGCTGCTGGCGCGCGTGCACGCGGAACACAGCGCCGCCAGCCGCTCCGGCCACGGCGAATTCCGCCTGTTCGCCGCGTTCCGCGCGGCCGTCGAGCAGCACTACAAGGACGGTGTGCCGGTCGCACATTACGCCGACCTGCTGCGCGTGACGCCCGTGCGGCTGAACCGGCTGTGCCTGAAGCTGGCCGGCAAGTCCGCCTTCGACATCGTCCAGGACCGCCTGATGCTGGAAGCCTGCCGCAAGCTGACGTACGCCCCGTCGAGCGTCGCCAGCATCGCGTACGAACTGGGCTTCCAGGACCCGGCCTATTTCAGCCGGGCGTTCAAGCGCCACACAGGGGTGACGCCGAAGGCCTATCGCGAACGGCTCAGAAGTGGTGACGCAGCCCGGCCATGAAGCCGTTCTGCGTCTTGCCCACGCCGACGCTGCCGCCGGCATCCAGCGGGACGGCCGAGGTGCCCTCGTTGTCCATGCGGCCGACGCCCGTGTAGAGATACGTCCGCTTCGACAGCGCATACGTGACCCGCGCGACGAGCATCGTCACGTCCGCATCGACGTGCCGCGTGACGCGCTTCGCCCATTGCGCGTCGACCGTGAAGGCGCCGACCGGGTAGCTCGCGCCCAGGTAGTACAGGTCGGACTCCATGCGGCCCGTCGCCGCCTTCGTGTCGCGGTCGATCACGCCGGCGCCGATCTTCGCCGCACCCAGCATCACGTAACCGTTGAGGGTCGTGCGCGTGTCCGTATTGGCGCTGCTCGTCAGGCCGCCGGCCGCGCCGGTATTGCCATGCATCCGGTCGTACGACGTGTTCACGCCCCAGGCCTTGGTCTCGTAACCGATCAGGCCCGTGTACTGGCGGCAGGCCTGGGCATTGCCCGGCACCTCGCCGGCGCAGTTGGTGGCCGGCGGACCGCCCGCGTTCGATGCGTCGCGGCCCAGGCTGTACGTGGCGCCGATTACGAGCGGGCCGAAGTTACCCATGTAGCCGATGGCATTGTCGCTGCGCGCATTCGGCAGGTAGGGGTCGATGCTGCCGAGGGCGAACAGGCTGGGGCCCAGCACGTCCGCCTTCTGCGGCGCGATATACGTCATGTTCAGCTGGCGGCCCAGCGTCAGGGTGCCCCAGGCGCCCTTCAGCCCCACATTGGCGGCGCGGCCGAACAGGCGGTTGCCCTGCCCCGTCATGCCGGTGTCCAGCGACAGACCGTTTTCCAGCACGAAGAAGGCCTGCAGTCCATTACCGAGGTCTTCGGTGCCGCGGAAGCCGATGCGCGACGGCAGTTCGCCCGTCAGGGAATTCATCTTCGTCACCGCATGCCCGGCCGCGTCGACGTTCGTGAGGTAAGAGAGGCTCGTGTCGACGATGCCGTAGACCTGCACGCTCGTCTGGGCATGCGCGGCCGCTGCCGCCAGGACGCAGGCCAGCGCGGCAGCCGCACGGATTGCTGTTGGGTTCATATTGTCACCTCAGTCATGAATGATTGGTTTTATTGGCAGCTGAAATTCGCGGCCTGTTCGACGTCGCCCGATCCCTTGTACTTCGCGACCTTCGGATAGGCGCACAACGGCCGCGTGCGCGCCGCCGACCAGGTCGACGGGACGTCCGCGTTCACGCCCCCCGCGTTGCCCGCGCCGCGCGCACTGGCTTGCAGGGTGTCCGGCGCCTGGCCTTTCTCGACCCAGTTCACGAGTGGCGTCAACGCGTCGAACTGGTCGGTGGCCGGGCCGCCCGCGCAGTGGTTCATGCCGGGCACGCGGAAGAAGCGCGCGAAGTTCGCCGCGCCGCCGCCGTTCCCGCTGCGCAGCGACTCGTACCACGCGGTGGTGTCGTCGCTGGAAAAGATCGGATCGCTGGTGCCGTGGTAGACGAGCAGCTTGGCGCCGCGGTTCTTCAGCCTGGCCAGGTTGGCCGGGTCGGGCGGCAACATGAACGACAGCGCGGACTCGGGATACGTGGCGCTCGTCGCGCCCACGCGCGCCAGCATGGTGTCCAGGCTGCCGCTCAGCGCGAACGTCGTGCCGTCGAACGTCGTCGGATTTTCGGGCGGCACGGACCAGATCAGGCCCACCGCGCCGGCGTCGCGCTGCAGCGGGCTGCTGAACTTCCAGCTCGCCCAGCCGTCCGTCGCGAAGCCCGCATCCCACGGGAAGCTCGTGTAGATCTTCGTGCCGGTCTCCGTGTTCGCGCCGGCGAACAGCGCGCCGACGGCCGTCTTCTGCGCCGCGCTCAGGCAGGCGCCGTCGCGCGCGCCGGCACACGTGGGCACGTCGCGCGCCAGGTCGAACGCGGCCTGGCACGCGCCGGTGTCCTGGACGAGACCATCCGTAGCACCGTCCAGCGCATCGCATTTCGCCAGCACGGCGTTCGAGACCAGGGTGCGTTCCGCCTGCGTAAAGCCGGTGCCGAGGTTGCCCGCCGTGGTGGCCAGCGATGCATAGGTCTTGCCGCCGGCGATATTGGCGATGGCGGCCAGCGGCAGGCGGAAGCCCGGGTCGCCGACGAGGAAGCCGTCGTACTGGTCCGCGTAGCGCGCCGCCGCCACCATCGTGTGGCGGCCGCCGTTCGAGCAGCCGCCGATGTACGATCGGTCCGGCGCCTTGCCATAGGCTGTCTGGATCACGGCCTTGGCCATCGGCGTCAGTTTGCCGACGGCCTGGTAGCCATAGTCCAGGCGCGCCTGCGGGTCGATGCCGAAGTCCGGCGTGGGACTGGGGTGGCCGGCGTCTGAACTGAGGACGGCGAAGCCCTGGTTGAGCGCATTGTCGAGCGGACCGCCGCCGCCGACCGGGCCCGTCGCCGTAACCACGCTGCCGTCGACGCCGCCGTTGGCCTGGTAAAAGAAGCGGCCGTTCCACGCGACCGGCAACCGCATCTCGAAGCCGATGGCGTACGCCTTGCCGTCGGCGCCGGTGCGCCGGAACATCTGCCCCAGCACCTGGCAGTGCGCGGGCGCGGGTTTGCCGGCTACGGCGAGGACGCCGGCCGCGATCGGGTTCGCGGCGGTGATCGTGGTGTCCGGATAAGCGATGCGGGTGGCCAGTTCGGTGCAGGCCGTGAGCGTGGCGCCGGTCGCCTGGCCCAGTTGCGGCAGCAGCTGCGGCGCCGCGGCTTGCGTGCTCTCATGGCTGGTGCCGCAGCCGCTCAGGCCGAGGACGGCCAGCACGGCCGCCGTGTATTGTCGGTTCATCGAGGTTTCCTGTCTTTCAAAGCGTGGGGACGAGCGGAGCCGGCGCAGCCCAGCGGAGGGCTGCGCGGACACCGCGTACCACGTGAATCAGTGGGAAGTCAGTGCGTGCCGGCGGCCTGCGCGCCCGGGACGGCGTCCGGATCGGCCCGGCGCGACAGCGACCATGCGCACAGCGCGGCCACGACGAGGCCCGGCGCCGCCGACAGCATCACGCCGGCCGCGCCCGCGCCGGTCGCCAGCACCTGGCCGGCCACGAGCGGACCGGCGATGGCGCCGAGACGGCCGACGGAGATCGACGCGCCGATGCCGGTGGCGCGGATCGCCGTCCCGTACAGGACCGGCGCCCGCGCATACAGCACGGCCTGGGCGCCGAGGGCGCAGCAGCCCGCCGCGAAGCCGGCCGCCATTGTCAGGCCGAAGCTGCCCGCCAGGCCGAGGCCCGCCAGCGACAGCAGCATGCCGGCATAAGCGATCCCTACCGCAACGCCGGGACGGTCGCGGTCGACGAGGCGGCCGCTCAGCACGGAACCGGTGGCGCCGCCGAGATTGAAGAGGATTTGCACGACGCCGGCCTGCGGGCGCGTATAGCCCTGGCCGATCAGCAGCGACGGCAGCCAGTTCAGCAGCATGTACAGGACGGTGAGCGTGAAGAAGCAGGCAACCCAAAGCAGCAGGGTGGACGCGCGCGCGCTGCCGGCGAACAGGTTGCCGATGCGGCGGTCGGCCGGCGCGTGGCTGGCCGCCTGGTGGCGGAAGCTGGCCGACTCCGCGAGCAGCAGCACGAGCAGCAGCGCGACGACGATGGGCACGAGCCCGCCCACGTAGAAGATCGTGCGCCAGCCGGCCTCGAACTTCATCATGCCGATGACGGATGCGATGGCGCCGCCCAGCGGCACGCCGCAATAGGTCAGGCTGACGGCCGTGCTGCGCATGGCCGGGTCGGCGGCCTCGGACGTCAGGGCGATCAGCAGCGGCAGCGCGGCCCCGAGGCCGAGGCCCGTGAACACGCGCGCCGCCAGCAGGCTGTCGTAGCTCCACGCGTGGGCGGTAGCGAACGAAAATACGCCGAACAGCAGCACGGCGCCGACGAGCACGCGCTTGCGGCCGATGCGGTCGGCCAGCCAGCCGCCGACGAAGGCGCCCGGCAGCAGGCCGACGAGACCGGCGCTGAACACCCAGCCCATCATGGCCGGCGCCAGTTTGAATTCCGCGCCGATGCCCGGCGCAGCGATGCCGGTGGACTGCAGGTCCAGTCCTTCCAGCAGTGCGGTGATGAAACACAGCGCGATCGTGGCCGCACCGCGCGGCAGGTTGCCTCGGTGATTCATGTTGTCTCCTCTATTGCGATGGATTGTCGTTCGGGCCGGCATGGCGCCGGCCTCGTTGTTGTTCGCAGATGAATCGGCGGTCGGTCAGGTCGTCGTGCGCGTCCCTCCTTCACCGGCCCGGATGCCAAGGCTCGCCCGGTCGGCGTACAGGTCGTCGACCAGCGCGGCGCGCCGGGCCAGCACGGCCGCCTGGTTGATGGAGCCCTTGTCCGTCAGCTCGCGGTGGTCGATCGACGGCGGCTCGACCAGCGGCAGCAGGCGCTCGACCCGGTTCGACGAACCGCTCGCCGTCGCGTTCAGGTCCGTCAGC
>NZ_JBFUDR010000007.1:0-50437 GCF_056404615.1 Massilia sp. P2_C2
GTATTCGCGCTTTTTTTGCGCCGGTAGACCCAGAGGCCATAGCCGGCGACGACGATGAAGTACACGAGGAAGACGATGGAGTCGAGGCTGGAAATCAGATTCATAGGTTTGTCTCGTCAAGCGCCGGCCGCGGAGTGCGGCCATGGTCAACCTCGGATTCTAGGCAGGAAACGGCGCCCCTTGCCCATCCATTTTTCGCGCTACCTATGCAAAAATCGTATGGCTGTGACTCCGTGTCGCATTCCGGACACGCGCGGCGAGGCGCGCATGTCCGGAATGCCCGGTCAGGCCTTGCGCTTGCGGCGTGCGGACAGGCCGGCGCCGAGCAGGCCGATCATCGTTAGTGCCAGCGCGGACGGTTCGGGCACGTCGTTCACCGGCGGCACGGTCTCGAGATTGGCACCGAACCAGATGTACTTGTTCTGGACGACGTCCTTCACGTTCGGCAGCAGCGAACTTTCGATCGTCTGCGCGTTGCCATTGCCGTCGCCGAAGCCGACCGCGGCGTTCGTGCTGGTATCCGTGACTTCCCAGCCCATCGTCTGGTAGAAGAAACCGATCAGGCCTTCGCCGGCTGCCGGCGTGTAGCCGTCGCCGCGCAGGACCAGCTGGAAGCTGTCGGTCGGGTCGCCGTGGTCGCTGAAGTAGCCGACGTTGTCCCAGGTTACGACCAGCTGGTTCGACGTCAGGTTGTAGTGCACGATGCCCGAGGCGGGATCGCGCGTATCGACGTCGCCGAAGAACGGCGAGATGATCGGTGCGTTCACGCCGGTCACRCCGGTGGGTACGAACGCCGAAATGCCGTTGCCGAAGCTGACGTTGCCGTTGTTGTTGATGAACAGCGAATGATAGGTCTGGCCAAAGAAGGTGACGTTGAAGCCGAGGTCCAGCGCCATGTAGCCGTCGTCGTTGCGGCCATCCGCCTGGCCGATGTTGGCGCCGTTGCCGCCGCCGGTCGTGACGATGTTTGCGCCGAGGTCGTTCGTGAAATAGCCGCCGGCAGTGTATTTGCCGGGCGACGCCTTCAGGTCGCTGTTCGGGATGGTCACGACGGCTGCCTGTGCGGCGCTGAATGCCGTGAACAGTGCGGCACCGGCGAGTGCCTTGACGAGGAGGTTCATGGGTTTGCTGTCAGTACGGATCATTTTCTCTCCAGTTAATGGTTTGCGGGAACTAAGAGTCGAGGAACTCAGAGTCGCGCCAACTGGTTAGCAAAAACGATGCCAATCATGCAACATACTGATTTTACTGATATTATTCTCAGAACGATACTTTTTGGTTACAAAATTGTCAAATTCCTCGACATTACCTAAACGGGTTATATGCTTGCAACTATGCGGTGACTAACGCAAATGTGAAATCGATGCGAAAAGGGTGGCTCTGGCCACCCATCCGCGTCACATTCGCCACGAAACCGGGTCGCTCGTTTTGCTGATTTTTTGACAAGGGGAAAGGAACGCAGGTCATCCACGCACAGCAACTATACTGAGCTCGTGCCCGCCATCCGGCGGTGTTCAGGCTGACGCCGGGCGGCGTCGCCTCAATACGGTATCAGGAGGTCGAAATGAACAAAGCAACATGTATCCTGCGCGGCGTCGCGTTGGCGTGCGCGCTATGTGCGGCCGGTACCCCGGCCATGGCAGCGAAGGATCCCGCGCGCTGGACGCAGGGCGACAGCACCAGGACCCAGCGCATGGCCGCGCTCAAGAAGGAAATCAATGCCGCGTATGCGGAACAGCAATCGGCATGCAAGCGCAAGTCGTCCGGCAAGCGCGACGCCTGCCTGAAGCAGGCCCGGCAGATCTACCAGCGCGACATGGCCAGCGCGCCGCAACTGCTGGCCCAGGCGCCGCGGGGTAGGGTGAAGGAACGCGTCGTCTCCACGACGCCCGCCGCGCCGGCCACGTCCACCCAGCCGGGTGCTACCGCATACGGCAGCTCGGGCGCCGGCATGACCGGTTCTGGCGGTGCCACGGGCACCGTCAGAGGCAAGGACGATGCTCTCCCGCCGTCCAGCGGCCAGGCGGGCGACCTGCCGCCGCCGCGCATGGAACCGCAGGACAGCACGCCGCCGGTGCAGCAACAGTAAGGGCGTCTCGCGCCGTGGGGCGCCGGGTGGTAAACTGCCGGCTTTTGTCGCAGAGGACCACGATGGCGCTCCCTTCGGAGCTGCGCGCTCGCGCGCTGGCATTATTGATCGAGACCGCACCGGACGCCAAGACGCAGGGCGTGGCGGCACTGGCCGCAGCCTGGCGTACTGGTGAATGCGGTCTCGACGTTGCGGCAGTCCTCGACGCGGGCGATGCGGCCATCCCGGGCAGGCCCGCGCGGCCGCAACTGGTGCCCCCGCGGCTCGTCGGCCGCCGTTCGATGGCGACAAGGGAAGGCCGCGCCATGCTGGTCCACGCACTGGCCCACATCGAATTCAATGCCGTGAATCTGGCGCTGGACGCCGTCTGGCGCTTTCCCGGCATGCCCACCGACTACTACGCCGACTGGCTGTGCGTGGCGGCCGAGGAGGCCGACCATTTCACCCTGCTGGACGCACACCTGCATATGCTCGGCTGGGCGTACGGCGACTTTGCCGGCCATGACAGCCTGTGGGAGATGGTGGCCAAGACGAGCGGCGACGTGCTCGCGCGCATGGCCCTCGTGCCGCGCACGATGGAAGCGCGCGGCCTGGACGCGATCCCGCCGCTGCGCGCCAAGCTGGCCCAGGCCGGCGACGAGGCCGCGGCGCGCATCCTCGACGTGCTGCTGCGCGACGAGGTGGGCCACGTCGAGATCGGCAACCGCTGGTACTTCCACCTCTGCACCCAACGTGGCCTGGAGCCCGTCGCGACTTACGACGCCCTGACGGTACGCTACAAGGCCCCCGTCCTGAAAGGTCCGTTCAACATCGCGGCGCGCCGCCAGGCCGGCTTCACGGAAGTGGAACTCGTGCGTTTCGCCGGCGAGCCCCTGAAAGCCTGACGCCATGGACACCCGGGACGACGCCGGCGCGCAGGGCTTCCTGCTGACGCGCCACTGGCGCGACACGGATGCGGGCGTGGAGGTCGACTTCTGGCTCGCGACGCCGCAGGGAGCCCGCCGCGTGCGCCTCGCGCCGCAACCGGCCATCGCGTTCATCCCGCAAGAGCAGGGCGACACGGCGCGCCTCCTGCTGCAGCGCGAGCGCGGCGCCGAGTTGCGCGAACTGAACCTGTGCGACTTTCATCATCGTCCCGTGCTCGGGCTGTACTGCCGCCAGTACCGCCACCTGCTGCGCCTCGAGAAGCGCCTGCGCGAACACGGCGTCGACGTCTACGAGGCCGACGTCCGCCCGCCCGAGCGCTACCTGATGGAACGCTTTATAACGGCCCCCGTGTCGTTTGCCGGTACGCCGGACCCGCTCGACCCACTGCTCCTCGTCGACGCCCAACTGAAACCGGTGCCCGATTACCGCCCGGTGTTGACCACCGTCTCGCTCGACATCGAGACGACGATGCAGGGCGAGCTGCGCTCCATCGCGCTGGAAGGCTGCGGCCAGCGCCAGGTGTACATGCTTGGACCGCCGAACGGCGATGCGTCCCGGCTCGACTTCGACTACGAAGTGTGCGCAACGCGGCGCGACCTGCTCGACCGGCTGGAAGACTGGATCCGGCGTCACGATCCCGACGCCATCATCGGCTGGAACCTCGTGCAGTTCGACCTGCGCATCCTGCAGCAGCACGCGCAGCAGATGCAGCGCCCCCTGCGCCTCGGCCGCGACGGCAGCGCGATCGAATGGCGCGAGCACGGCGGGCGACAGGAGCACTGGTTCGCGGGCATTGCCGGACGGCTCGTCATCGACGGCATCGAGGCGCTGCGTTCGGCCACCTGGAGCTTTCCGTCGTTCTCGCTGGAGCACGTCGCGCAAAGCCTGCTGGGCGAAGGCAAGGCCGTCGACAATCCGTACGACCGCATGGCGGAGATCGACCGCATGTTCGACGAGGACAAGCCGGCGCTGGCCCGCTACAACCTGCAGGACTGCGTGCTGGTGACGCGCATCTTCGAAAAATCCGGGTTGCTGGCTTTCCTGCTGGAGCGCGCCAGCGTGACGGGTCTCGCGGCGGACCGCAGCGGCGGTTCCGTCGCCGCATTCGAGCATGCGTACATGCCGCTGATGCACCGGCTCGGGCGGGTGGCACCGAACATCGGCGACGTGCCGGGCGCGGACAGCCCGGGCGGTTTCGTGATGGATTCGCGCTCCGGCCTGTACGATTCCGTGCTCGTGCTGGACTACAAAAGCCTGTATCCGTCGATCATCCGCACGTTCCTGATCGATCCGGTGGGCCTCGTGGCCGGGCTCGAAGAACCGGAAGAGGACACGGTGCCGGGTTTTCGTGGAGCGCGCTTTTCGCGCACGCAGCACTGCCTGCCGGGCATCGTCACGCGCGTGTGGCAGGGGCGCGATGCGGCCAAGCGCGAGCGCAACGCGCCGCTGTCGCAGGCGCTGAAGATCATCATGAATTCCATGTACGGCGTGCTGGGCACCACGGGCTGCCGCTTCTTCGATCCGCGGCTCGCGTCGTCGATCACGATGCGTGGCCACGAGATCATGCACCGCACGCGCGAGCTGATCGAAGCACAAGGCTACCAGGTGATTTATGGCGACACGGATTCCACGTTCGTCTGGCTGGGCCGTGCACACGAGGAAGACGAGGCGGCGCGCATCGGGCGCGCGCTCGTCGACCACGTCAATGACTGGTGGCGCGCGCACCTGCAGGCGGCGCTGAAGCTCGACAGCGCGCTGGAACTCGAATACGAAACCCATTTTGCGCGCTTCCTGATGCCGACCGTGCGCGGCTCGGACGAGGGCAGCAAGAAGCGCTACGCAGGCCTCGTGCGGCGGCCGGGTGGCGGCGAGGAACTCGTCTTCAAGGGGCTGGAGACGGTGCGCACGGACTGGACCCCGCTCGCGCAGGCGTTCCAGCAAGAGTTGTACGGCCGCGTGTTCCGCGGCGAGCCGTACGAGGACTATGTGCGCGACTACGTGGCGCGCACGCTGGCAGGCAGGATGGACGGGCAGCTGGTCTACCGCAAGCGCCTGCGCCGGCCGCTGGTCGAGTACGAGCGCAACGTGCCGCCGCACGTGCGCGCGGCGCGCGCGGCCGACGACTTCCACGTCCGCCAGGGGCGGCCGCCGCAATACCGCAACGGTGGCTGGATCCGCTATGTGATGACGGTGGCGGGGCCGGAGCCGCTGGAGACGCTGGACCCCCGTCGCACGCCCGTCGACTACGAGCATTACCTGACGAAGCAGCTGGAACCCGTCGCCGACGGCATCCTGCCTTTCCTCGACGACAGCTTCGCGCGGCTCACCAGCAGGCAGGGCGCGTTGTTCTGAGTGTCACGGCGCGGGGCGCGAATGGATTGCCGTCGGGCGAATAGCCGGGATGCGTGTGGCATTCGTCGCAGCCGCTCGTGCTGAGGATGTAGCTCCCCAGCCACACCATGCTGCGTAACTTGCCCTTCAGGTTCACGACGACGCCGGGCGGTACGATCTCGCACCAGCGTGGCAGCCCTGTCCGTTCTGATAGGCCCGGTGAGAATCCGCGCATTTGTGGTGGCAGCGACCGTGGCATCATCGGGACGCATCGACGACAGGGGACGAACTTGATCAGTTTATCCAGGCAATCGATTGGTCTTGCCATGCAGCGCTACCGCGAATCCACCTCGCAACCCGTCCAGGCCGACGCCGGGATCGAGCGGGCGGGCCAGGCGGGACCATGAACGACCGGGGCTTTCGCAACGAAGTGCCGGGTTTCCTGCGGCAGGCGGGCCGCCACGGGGAGGCGCTGGCCCTGCTGCAGCAACTGTTCGCCGGCGCGGCGCGCGCAGGCGCGCCCGCGCGGCCCGGACTTTTTCTGGTCATGCTCGAATGGGCGTTCCTCGCCACCGAGTATCCGCCCGCACGCACCGCGCTGGAAGAAGCACGCGACGAACAGATCGGCCACTTGCTGGCCGGCGACATGACGGTCGGCCCGGACGGCGACACGCACCCCGCGTTCCTGCACGGCTCACGCTTTGCGCTGGTCGCGGAGATGAACCGGATCCTGGGCGACGCCCGTTCCACGTACGAGGTCTTCGTCCGCCTGGACGCCATGCGGCCGGACCTGGCGCGGCGGCATGCCTTCCTGGCGCTGCCTGCCGTGGTCGCGGCCTGCGACTTCGCGCTGGCCGACCGCTACCGCGGCGATCCGCTGGCGCACCTGGCTGCGCTGAATGCGACCGCGGCCGCCTTCCCGCTGTTCCCGCCGCCCGACCAGGCGCCGCGCCTCGCGGCGGAACTGACCCTGCTCGTGAACGACGTGCGCATCGCCAGCGCCGTGCTGCGCGGCCGCTGCCGCGCGACCGACGCCCTGGCGCTGCGCGCGCGCCTGCTCGCCGGACTGCCGTCCGGGCCCGTGCGCACGCTCGCCCAGCGCGAGCTGGACGAAGAGGGCACCATCATGCGCGAGATTGTTGCGCACCAGATGGCGCAAGGGCGACTGCCCGGATCCTGAGCCGGCGGCGGTTGGGCGATCGTATGGCCTCAAGTTTTTGAACGAAAAATCATACCTCGCACTGGCATTTTTCACTCGCAATTTCCGTTGACAGTGAAAAACATTGAGGTTTAGACTGGGTTAATATTGGTTAATATTGGTTAATTTTGGTGGAATATTTGGTTAATCCTGGTATCGCACGCCGGACGCTCCCGACCGGCGATTGATTCGTGTGCGCTGGTCCCAGCCGGCGCACCCGGCAACCGCGCCCCCGATTGGTTCATCACAGCCGTGGCGCACAACACTCCCTGTCTGGCGATGCGATGGCCGTGGCCACCGTGCCGCCGTCGTGCGGCCAGGATGGTATTAAATATATAACAAACTTTCGTGTTTGATGCGTGTTGCGTTCATCCGGCGGCCGTATCGACACCCATGCCGTGGCGTTGTCCGTCGACCCGGCAATCTGAATCATTAATCTTGTATCTGGTAGGAGACATCATGGGCACTCACAAGAAACGACTCATCGTCCTGGCGATCGTCGCAAGCTTCGCGGCAGGTTGCGGCGGCGGCGGCGGCGGCGGTTCGGGCGACACCGGCAGCACCGGATCGACGGGCAGCACCGGCAGCACCGGCTCGACGGGCAGCACCGGCTCGACCGGCAGCACCGGCTCGACCGGCAGCACGGGAAGCACCGGCAGCACGGGCGGTACGACCGACACGGGCAGTACCGGCAGCGCGCCGGACTCGACCGCAATCGGCTCGGCGGTCGCCTGGCATAGCGCGGTGTGGGGCGGCGGCGGCTACGTCACCGGCCTGATCTACCACCCGACCAACGCAAACCTGCTGTACGCGCGCACCGACGTGGGCGGCGCCTACCGCTGGGACTCGACGTCGTCCTCGTGGACGCCCATTACGGACGGCCTCGGTTTTGGTGGCCCCGAAGGCAGTTACCACGGCATCGAAAGCATGGCCTTCGACCCGAACAACGACCAGCTCGTGTACATGATGACGGGCATCACCGTGACCGGGAATTCCAACGGCCGCATCTACGTCTCGAGCGACCGCGGCGACAGCTGGACGCATTATGACGTGCCGTTCCCGGTCGGCGGCAACGACAATGGCCGTGGCGTCGGCGAACGTCTCGCGGTCGACCCCAACAAGCCGACAACGCTGTACTTCGGCACGCACACTGCCGGCCTGTGGAAGAGCACGGACTCGGGCCAGACCTGGGCGCAGGTCACCGGCCTGTCGTCCACCAAGATCAACGGCGGCAACTCCCCGATCGGCGTCGAGCAGGTCGTGTTCGACACCGGCACCACCGGCAGCGGCACGGCGACGCAGACCCTCTATGCGTCGGTCGCTCCGGACTACGGCCAGGCGGCGGGCCTGACGTCGAACCTGTACAAGTCCACCGACGGCGGCACGACGTGGGCGCCGGTCTCGGTGCCGTCGACATTGACCGCCTATTACATCCCGCACATGGTGCGCACGTCCGACGGCGTGATCTACGTGGTGTTCAACCAGAACGTCGGCCAGGGCATCGGCGGCCCGAGCTATCTGTACAGCTTTGACGCCGGCAACACCGGCACCTGGACCAAGCTAAAGTTCTCGACGGCCAACGGCTTCGGCGGCCTGTCCGTCGTCGGTTCCGGCTCGACCGCCCGCATCGCGCTGGGCATGACCGGCTGGAGCGACGGCAGCAAGCAGATCCAGGTGTCCGACGACAGCGGCACCAGCTGGCACGAAGTCGAGGCCGGCATGTCGCATCCCGACGGTGACACGTGCGTCGGCTGGATCGAGGGCGTCACGATCGACCCGGCCAACCGCGACCACATCATGCACACCCACGGTGGCGGCGTCTGCGAGACCACGAACGCCTCCTCGCAGACGCCGACCTGGAACAACAAGGTCAAGAACCTCGAGGAGACGGTCACGCTGGCCCTCGCCACGCCGCCGGCCGGTGCGTCGTACAAGTTCGTCAACAGCGCGGGCGACATCGGCACGTGGGTCAGTACGGACTTGACGACGCGGCCGACGAAGGGCCCCCTGAAAACCTGGAGCAGCGGCAATGCGGCCGATATGGCATGGGCCGATCCGACCTATATCGCCGCCTCCGGCGTCGACAATGCGGCTAACGCCACCATCAAGGGTTTCTGGTCCGGCGACAGCGGCGCCACCTGGTCGACCTTTGCCACCCTGCCTGCCGGCGCCGCGGCAAACGGAAGCAACTTCCAGAGCATCGCGGTCACGGCGCGTAACAACGTGATCTGGGCACCGCCCAATTCGGTGCCCTCGTACACCACGAACAGCGGCGCGACCTGGACCGCGACCAACCTGCCTGCGGTGAGCGGCTGGCAAGGCTGGCCGCATTCCTATCGCGTGGTTGCGGACCGCAAGAACCCGAACAAGGTTTATGCCTACGATAATGGCGGCGCAGTATGGGGCACGGCGGGCAAGGTCTTCGTCTCGACCGATGGCGGCCATACGTTCACGCAGAGCCAGGGTTCGGGGTCGGCGCAGCTGGCTCCCAACTCCTGGGGCGATACGTCGATGGTGGTCAATCCCAACGCCGAGGGTGACGTCTGGCTGGCCGACGGCAATACCGTCTACCACTCGGTGGACTCGGGCGCAACCTGGACGAAGCTCAGCGGCTTCGCCAGCACCAACGCCACGAAGGGCGCGAGCATCATTGCCCTCGGCAAGGCGAAGTCCGGCGCTACCTATACGGCTGCGGTCTATGTGGTCGGCACGATGAATGGCGTCTGGGGAATCTATCGTTCCGACGATGCCGGTGCAACGTGGGCACGCTTCAACGACGATGCCCATCAGTTCGGCGGCATCGGCGTGATGGCGGCCGACTGGAACACCTACGGGCGCATCTACGTCAACGGTGCCGCACGCGGTCTGCTGTACAGCAACTGAGGACGTCCATCTCGAACAGGGGCAGCCGCGGCTGCCCTTTTTTGTGGGCTGTGTTCGCGTTTGTTATGTGAACTTTAATTTGTTGCCGAGGTCATACGCATCGTCGAGTTAACTCTTCCGGAGTGACAATGCGCAGCCTGGCGTTCGACGACCTGTTCGCCATGCTGGCCGCGGTCGCTTTGTCGGCGTGTATCGCACGACCAGTTTCCGGTGGCGCCACCGGTTCGTTCCCGGTGCCATGCGCTCCCGGCCGGGCAGGTTGACGGCCGCGGGCTATGTCGTGGAAACGATCATGCGTGGCACCGACACATTCTATGATCACATGCCCGGGGGCGGCTCGACCGGAATCTGGTTGCGCAGCGACAGGTTGATCGCGTTCCAACCCCGGATGACGGCAATCGTATAGCCCAGCTCCGCGATCTCGGCGTCGCTGAAATGCTCGCGGAGCAAAGGCCAGGCCGCATCCGTGTCGTCGCGGTGGGGCAGGGCGTTGACGGCGTCGGCCCAGGCGAGGGCGGCACGCTCGCGCTCGCTGAAGAACGGCGATTCGCGCCATGCCGCCACGCTGTTCAGGTGGCGCGGGTCCGCACCCTGCCTGATCAGGTCGCGCCAGTGCATGTCCACGCACACGCCGCAGCCGTTCTGCTGCGACACGCGCAGGTTGACCAGCTCGACGAGGCGGGGCCCGAGCGCACCCTGCTTGACGGTGTGCGACAGGTTGGACATGGCTTTCAGCGCGGACGGTGCCAGGGTGTACAGGTTGATGCGAGCGGTGTGCGACATGGCGTTTCCTTTCCAGTGAACGGGGCTGCGGCGTGCAGGCCGATATCCATTAGACGGATCGGCGCGTCCGTTTGTGACAGTCATCGCGGCGCATTCGCATTTATCATGAGGTTTTTCGAAAGGAGACCTCCATGATCAAAGGCTTGCGCACCGTGATCTATCCCGTGGCCGACCTGGGCCGCGCCAAAAACTGGTTTGCCGACGTGTTCGGCGTGCCGGCTTACTTCGACCAGCCGTTCTACGTCGGCTTTGCCGTCGGCGGCTTCGAGCTGGGCCTCGTCCCCGACGGCACGCCGGGCACGGCCGGCGCCACCGCGTTCTGGGGTGTCGACGACATCGCGGCCGAGGTCGACCGCATCGTCGGACTGGGCGCCACCGTGCACGCGGCGATCCAGGACGTCGGCGAGGGCATCCGGGTCGCGGAACTCCAGGACCCGTTCGGCAACGTCCTCGGCCTCATCGAAAATCCGCTGTTCAATCCGGCGGCAGTGCGCTGATCACATGCCCTGGGCGGCACGACCGGGTTCGGGTCGTGCAGTGACGAAACCCGATTCGGCACCCCAGCGGATGGCCGCGCGGTTCAGCACGACGGCTTCGGAATCGGCCAGCCAGCCGTCCGCGTCCGCGAGGCGCCACAATGCTCCGGTGCTGTTCCCGGGCGAGGATTTCGCGATCCGGGCCCGCCTGTATCAGTGGCTGGAGCACGAGGATATCCACGTCCGCGTCATCGGTGAGTTCGACGACAGCGCGATGATGAAAGCGTTCGGCCAATCGGGGGCAGGCGTGTTCTTTGCACCGGCGGTCATCGCCGCGCAGGTATGCGACCAGTACGGGGTGGTCGCGCTCGGGACCGTCGACACCGTCGTCGAGCAGGGGTATGCCATCACGACCGAGCGGCGCATGAGTCATCCGGCCACGGTCGCCATCGGCGCGCTGGCACGCGACAAGCTGTTCGTGTGAAGAGCACCGGCGTCCGTCTGGAACGACGCCGGTGGGGTATGGCACGAATCCGTTGGCGTGACTTACTGTCCGCCCACGTAGCGCCGTTCGAACCGCGCGCCCAGCCGCGTCAGTACTTCGTACCCGATCGTCCCGGCTTGCGTGGCGACCGCATCGACGTGCTGGTTGGCCCCCAGCAGTTCCACCGTCATGCCCGGCTGCAGGCGCGCCTCCGGAATGCCCGTGACGTCCAGCGTAATGCTGTCCATCGATACGGTACCGGCGATCGGCACGCGCATGCCGTCGATGAAGGCGCAGCCGCGGCCCGACAGCGCGCGCAGCCAGCCGTCCGCATAGCCGACGGCGATCGTCGCGATGCGGCGCGTGCCGTCGGCCACGTAGCGGGCGCCGTAGCCGACGGCGTCGCCGGCTTCGATCGTCCGGACCTGCACGATGCGCGCGTCCAGCGACACGGCCTGGCGCAGCGGATTGTCATGGCCCGGTTGCGGATTGATGCCGTACAGCGCGGCGCCCGGGCGCACGAGGTCGTAGCGGAAGCCGGCGCCGAGGAACACGGCCGACGAATTCGCCAGGCTCGCCGGCAGCGCGGGGAACGACGCACGGATGGCATCGAAGCGCTGGCGCTGGCGTGCATTCATCGGGTGGTCGGGTGCGTCCGCGCAGGCCAGGTGGCTCATCAGGAGGACGGGATCGAACGCGGCCAGCCAGTCGCGCGGGTCGCCCAGCGCGGCCAGGTCGGCGGGAGACAGGCCCATGCGCGACATGCCGCTGTCGACCTGTACCGCGGCGGCCAGGCGCCGGCCCGCGTGCGCGCAGGCGGCGCTCCATTCGCGCACCTGGCCCGGGTCGTTCAGCACGGGCACGAGGCCATGCGCGATGAAGTCGGCGGTCGTGCCGGGCGGCGGACCGTGCAGCACGTAGATGGTGCTGGCGGGCGGCACGATGCCGCGCAGCCGCATGCCTTCCTCGAGGTGGGCCGTGAAGAACACGCGGCAGCCCGCGCGCACGAGCCCCGGTGCCACCYGCGCCATGCCGAGGCCATAGGCATCGGCCTTCATCACGCCGGCGACAACGGCGCCCGCGGCCCGCTGCGCGAGCAACCGGTAGTTGGCGGCGATGGCATCCAGGTCGACCGTCAGGACGGCGCCGGCACGCGCGGCCTGCGCCACGTGATGGGGATGGGCGACCGCGTTCATGCTTTCGCCAGCGCAGGGCGCAGGTTGGCGGACGGCGTGCCGGCATAGCGGAACACGGCCAGGTCGTCGGCATGGATCGCGGGCACCTTGCCGCTGACGAGGTCCGCGATGACGCTGGCGGAGCCGCACGACATCGTCCAGCCCAGCGTGCCGTGGCCGGTGTTGAGGAACAGGTTGCGCAGCGGCGAGGCGCCGACGATCGGCGTGCTGTCCGGCGTCATCGGGCGCAGGCCGGTCCAGAACGTGGCGCGCGCGACGTCGCCGCCGCCCGGGAACAGATCGTTGACCACCATTTCCAGCGTCTCGCGCCGGCGCGGGTTCAACACCTTGCTGTAGCCCGCGATCTCCGCCATGCCGCCCACCCGGATGCGGTCGTCGAAGCGCGTCACGGCGATCTTGTACGTCTCGTCGAGGATCGTGGACACGGGGGCTTTCGCCGCGTCGACGATCGGCACGGTGATCGAATAGCCCTTGAGCGGATAGACGGGTACGCGGAACTGATCCTGCAGCAGCAGGCGCGAATAGCTGCCCAGTGCGAGCACGTAACGGTCGGCCGTCATGCGGCCCCTGTCCGTGGCCACGCCGGTGACCCGGCCATTGGCGATCTCCAGGCGCTCGATCGCGGTGCCGAAACGGAAGCGCACGCCGAGCTCGCGCGCCATCTGCGCGAGGCGTGCCGTGAACAGCTGGCAGTCGCCCGTCTCGTCGTTCGGCAGGCGCAGGCCGCCGACCAGCTTATCGCGCACGTTGGCAAGCGCCGGTTCGGCATTGCCCAACTGGTCGCGGCTCAGCAGGTCGAATGGGACGCCGGCCTGCTTCAGCACCTCGATGTCCTTGGCGGCGCCGTCGAACTGGGCCTGCGTGCGGAACAGTTGCAGCGTGCCCTGCTGGCGGCCTTCGTAGGCGATGCCTGTCTCGGCGCGCAGCGCACGGATGCAATCGCGGCTGTACTCGGCGAGGCGCACCATGCGTTCCTTGTTGACGGCATAGCGGTCGGCGTCGCAGTTCCGGAACATCTCCCACATCCATTGCAGCTGGAACAGGGTGCCGTCCGGCTGGATCGCGAGCGGCGCATGGCGCTGGAACAGCCATTTGAAGGCTTTCAGCGGAATGCCCGGCGCAGCCCAGGGCGAGGCATAGCCGGGGGAGATCTGGCCGGCGTTGCCGAAACTGGTCTCGAGGGCCGGACCCGGTTGACGGTCGACGACGGTGACGTCGTGGCCGGCCTTGGCCAGGTAGTATGCGGTGGTCACGCCGACCACGCCACTGCCGAGTACGATTACGCGCATAGTTCTTCCTGTGTTAATGTTGTTCTGGAATTAGAAATTGTTTCCATTGTAGTGACGTCAATGCGATAATTGTTTCGGTTTGTGATCGACTTTTTGGTGAAAAATAATGCGCGTACAAAAAGACTCGAGCCGTGTGCTGGACCGCATCGACCTGCACATCCTGTCCATCCTGCRGGACGACGGCCGCATCGTGATGAAGGACCTGGCCGAGCGCGTGGGGCTGTCGCTGACGCCCTGCATCGAGCGGGTCAAGCGCATGGAGCGCGACGGCGTGATTGCCGGCTACCACGCGCGCGTGGCACCGCGCGCGCTCGGGCTGCAGATTCTCGTGTTCGTGGAAATCACGCTGCGCCAGAAGTCCGGGGAGGCGTTCGAACGCTTCCGCCGCGCCATGCTGGCGATTCCCGAGGTGATGGAATGCCACCTCGTGTCCGGCGATTTCGACTACCTGATCAAGGCACGCATCCCCGAGATGACGGAATACCGCCGCCTGCTGGGCGAGATCCTGCACGTGGCGGATGGCGGGCAGTCGAAGAGTTATGTCGTGATGGAAGAGGTCAAGGAGACGCTGGCGGTGTCGATCRCACGCTGACGGCATGGCTTGAGATAGCATTAAATTAGTAAAAACCAGGATTGCCCTATAGGAAACTTTCCTGCAGATTGTTAGACTCACCACGTTAACATTAATTAATATAAAAAATGGAGGCGGAAATCGTGGGTTTCACAATCAAACGGACGGTATGGGCCACCCTCGTGGTTTGTGCACTGGCAGGCGGCGCCTGCGCCGCGCAGGAAGCCGAGCCGCAAAGCATCGTCGTCACGGGGCAGCGGGGCACGTCGCCATGGGTGCGGGCCGAGAGCCCCCACTTCGTTGTCGTCTCGGATGCGGCGCGCGCGGACGTCGCCCGGCTCGTCGAACACCTCGAGCGCCTCGACGCGCTGCTGCGCATGTTCACGGCGGACTACGGCGGCCCGGCCGCCGGCCCGGAGCCGAAGCTCAACCTGATGTACTTTCAGGATCCCCACCAGCTGGACCGCGTGGCGCCGGACCGTCCGTTTGCCGGCATCGGACTGTTCCGCGACTGCGCGGGCGGCGCGCTGGGCTTCCTCGTGCACACGGAAGCACTGCCCGAGGTGGCGGACGACAGGCTGGCCACGGCACCGCTGCACGAGGGCCTGTCGTATGTGTCGCAAGCGTATGCGCGCCATTTCCTGTACCGGCACACGGATGTGCGGAGGCCATCGGCCTGGATCGAAGGCTTTGCGGACTATTTCGCGAGTGTGACGTTCGGCACGAAGCAGATGGCAATCGGCCGCGTCCCGCCCGGCGTCCGTGCCTATCTCGACTACCACGACAAGGGGCATGAGTACTACCTCGATTACGACCGCATGCTGGGCCCGGACCCGTACAAGGACCTGTACGAGACAAAGGTCAAGGCCGCCCGGGTGGAATACCAGGCGCGGGCGTGGATACTTGCGCACTACATCCTCGGCGCCGACGAGCGGCGCAAGAGTCTCGCCACGTTCGTGAAGGCGGTCGACCAGGGGACCGATCCGGCCGTCGCGCTGCGCGATGCGTTCGGACTGGACGTGGGCGATGCGTCGAAAGTGCTGTGGCGCTACCAGCGGCAGGGGACCAACTCGATGCGTATCGACATGCCCTGGAATGCCCGCCCCGAGATAACCTTCAAGACGATGTCGGCGACGTCGGGTGAATTCGTGCTGGCCGATACCGTCCTGAAGGCCTGCCCGGCACGTGCGCAAGGCGAGGGCCTGTTGCGCACGCTGGGCACGGATGCGGCCAAGGTGCCGAACGTCGAGGCGGGCCAGCTGGCGCTGAACCGTGCCCGGGTCGACTGGGGCGACCCCGCCGCGGCGCTGCCGTGGCTGCAGCGGGCCGCCCGCGAGGCCGACGCCAGTGCCGACGTGCTGACCCTGCTGGCCCGGGCCGACCTGAAGCTCGCCGCGCGGGCGGACGGCGATGCGCGGACCGCCTACCTCGACGAGGCGTACGCCATCCTTGCGCGGGCGCGGACGCGCGATCCCAGGTCGGGCGCCGTCGCGCTGGCCGGCCTCGATTTTGCCCTGCTGACCGGCGACGCACCCGGCAGCGCGCCGCTGGACCGCGTGACCGCCGCATGGCAGGCGGCGCGCGACTCGGGGCCGCTGGCGCGCGCCGCCGCGCTGGCGTGGTGCTACCTCGGCGATGTGCCGAAGGCCACGCACGTCCTGCGCATGCTGGCAAGCGACACCCGCGATCCGGCCATGGCGGCCTGGGCGCTGCAATTCCAGCGCCGCGTCGACGCCGGCCTCACGAAAGCCGCCATCCTGGACGAGATGCGCAAGGGATCGGGCGACGGGCTGCTTGCGGGTGGCGCGAACGAATGGACGTTCGACATGGTCGCCCTGGTCAAGGAGGTGGAAGCGCAGGCCTCGGAGGAGTATGCCCGTGGTGCCGCACAGCGCCAGACGCTGAAGAAGCTGGCGTCGGACGCGGCGGTCAGTAGATTCAATCCCAACGGGCCTCCTCCTCCTCCCCCGCCGCCGGACACGCGTGAATGAGCATCGCGTCGTTGCGAATGAGCGGGCGGCGCGATTGTCCGTCGCGCCGCCCGCTCATTCGGCCTTATAAAGCGGCAACGTCAGCTTGACCGGCCTCACGTCCATGCGCACCCGGTACACGGAATAGGTATCGGCCCGGTTCGATTCCCAGCCCTCGCTTTCCGGCGTGCGCGTAAACGTGAACTCGAAGCCGCGTTCCGGCGCGGTGCCGTCCGGATTGCCGAAGGCGATCCCGGTGGCGCGCGTCTGGTCGCTGTCGCACAGCTTCATCAGGAGGTCGACGACGGCCGTGTTGCCGAGGATGTCCGGGGCGAACAGCGCGCCGCGGTACGACGGGTCGGCCGCGTCCACGCGTTCCTTGTCCGGGCCGGGCGTGAAGCGGTCGCGGGACGGATCGTAGCGGTCGCCGCTGTCGAGGTAGCTGATGCGGGCATTGGCGACGTTGAACCCGGCGCGCGTGCCGTCCACGCTGGCCTGGCCGAGGTCCAGCAGCAGCGCGCCCTTGTAGCCGATGACGGCGATCGAGCGGTCGGGCGCGACGACGGCCGCCGTGTTCTCGTCGATGCCCAGCCCCAGGCGGTAGTGCTTGGCCAGCATCACGGGCAGCATGCGGGCGAAGCGGCCGCGCACGAGGAGGTGCTGGTCGACGAAGACATCGTCGCCGATGAAGCCGAGGCCCGGCGCGATGTCGCGGCCGTCCGTGATGCCGTCGCGCAGCGTCGGCAGCGGCGCGCGGCCTTCGTAGAACATCGTCTTGCTCATGATGGCGGCGCCTGCGCTCGTGCCGGCGATGACGCCGCCGCGCCGGTACATCTCCCACAGCGCGTCCAGCACGGCGCTGTTGGCGCCGTCCGCATGGCGCAGCGCCGCCGTGATCCGGCCCTGGTCGCCGCCCGTGAAGAACGCGCCGCCGGCCGCGCGCACGCTGGCCGCCACCCGCGGATCGTCGGCCATGCGCTGCACGTCGCTGCCGGGCAGGTGCGCGGACAACGGCACGACGAACGGGTGGGCGCCGTAGCTCGTCAGGATCTCGGCCGTCACCCGGCCGGAGCGTTCCGGATTGCCGGCCGCCGTCGGGAACACGGCGATGCGTGCGCCCGGGCCGCCCGCCAGTTCCACGATCTTCTTCCATACCTGGGCATTGTCGGCGCGGAGGGCGCCGCCCGCGATCACGAGCGAACCCTTGAGCGCGGGCGTCGGCGCCCGTGCGTCGGCCCGCGCGGCCGCCGGCGCCAGGCCGAGCGCCAGCATGAAGGCGAGGGGAAGGGTGGGCAGGCGGATCGGCATGGATTTCCTCGTGGCGTACGTACGTGCGGATGKGACTACCCATCATGATACGCGTGCCCGGCCCTGCTGCCAAAGCCGGTATCATCGAGGCATGCGGGGCGCATGCCCACCGGCATGGGGCCGGGCAACCAGATTGGAGAAAGCATGTTGATCGTGACCCATGGCGGCAAATTCCACGCGGACGACGCGTGGGCGGTGGCCGTCCTGATGTTGTTGTACCCGGAAGCGGAGCTCGTGCGCACGCGCGACCCGGCCGTGATCGCCCGCGCCGACGTCGCCATCGATGTGGGCGGCGAATGGAACCCCGCCGCCGGCCGTTTCGACCACCACCAGAAAGGCTTCGACGGCGCCCGCGTGAGTGGCGTGCCGTATGCCAGCGCGGGGCTCGTGTGGCGCGAATACGGTGCGCGCTGCGTCGCCCTGCTGGCCGAGCGGCATGCGGGTTACCGGCTGTCGGAGGATAGCGCCCAGCAGATGGCGTATGCGATCGACGCCGACCTCGTCCAGTACCTCGACCTGTCCGACGTCGGCGCCGCGCGCAACGCGCCGGGCAGCTACGGGCTGTCCGCCATCGTGTCCGGCTTCAACCCGAGCTGGCTCGACGAGCAGCGGCTCGGCCATGGCGCGCCGACGGAAGAATATCGCGATGCCCGGTTCCGGCGCGTGCTGGACCTGTTGACCGACCTGATGATCAATGCCGTCAAGTACCGTGTGGGCGCGCTGCTGGCCGTCGAGCAGGTCCGCCAGGCCGAGCAGCTCGAGGGCGGACGCGTGCTGTATCTGAAAAATGCGGCATTGCCCTGGACGGCAGTTGTGCGCAAGGAAATGCCGAAAGTGCTGTTCGTGATCAGCTACAGCCTGGGCGAGCAGCGTCACATGATCCACACGGTGCCCGTCAGCGCGGAGAGTTTCGACGCCCGCGCCGACCTGCCGGCCGCGTGGGCGGGCCTGCGCGACGCCGACCTGGCCGCCGTCACGGGCGTGCCGGATGCCGGTTTTTGCCACAACGGCCTTTTCATCGCGGCTGCGAAATCGTTCGACGGCATCCTCGAGATGGCCCGGCAGGCACTGCGCGACGTCGATGCCCGGCAGGCCAACGGCGCGCCGGCGTGACGATCCCGTTACGATTTCGTCAAAGTTATGTGGTTTTTTGGAACGGAATCGGCAAAAACTGACGCAGATCGAAGCTGGTCTTTACACTGCCCGCAGGTTCGCGTCTAGAATTGCCCAAAAGTATCAACCTTCATTGGGACGGGACATGAAATCGGTTCAGCAGGAAGTCGACGAGCGCAGCAACCTCACGGGCACGAACAAATTCGAGCTTTTGCTTTTCCGCCTCGGCGGTGACGCCAACGGCGAGCACAGCGAACTGTTCGGCATCAACGTGTTCAAGATTCGCGAGATCGTCGCCATGCCGACGATCACCAAGGTGGCCGGCGCGCCCGAACACGTGCTCGGCGTCGTCAACCTGCGCGGCCAGATCATCCAGGTCCTCGACCTGCCCGGCATCGCCGGCGTCACGCCCCGGACCGGCCTGAACATCATGCTGGTGACGGAATTCGCCCGCACCACGCAGGCGTTCGCCGTCGAGAGCGTGGAAGAGATCGTGCGTCTCGACTGGAGCCAGGTGATGTCCGCCGAGCACAGCGCCGGCAGCGGCATGGTTACGAGCATCGCGCGCCTGGAACCGGTGGACGGCGAGCAGGCGCGCCTGGCCCAGGTGCTGGACGTCGAGACGATCCTGCGCAACCTGAATCCGGACGCCCACAGCGAGAACGTCGAGCAGGCCGTCGGTGAAAAAATGAAGCTCAAGCCGGGCGCCGTGATCCTGGCCGCCGACGATTCCGTGGTCGCACGCGCCCTGATCGAACAGGGCCTGGATGCGATGGGCCTGCCGTTCGTGATGACGAAGAGCGGCAAGGAGTGCTGGGACCATCTGAACTCCATCGCCGCTGCCGCCGAGGCCGAGGGCAAGACCGTGCACGACAGGGTCGCGCTGGTGCTCACCGACCTCGAGATGCCGGAGATGGACGGTTTCACGCTGACCCGTAACATCAAGTCGAACGCGCGCTTCGGCAGCATGCCGGTCGTGATCCACTCGTCGCTGTCCGGCACGACGAACGAGGAACACGTCAAGAACGTGCGCGCCGACGCCTATGTCGCCAAGTTCTCGGCCGAGGACCTGTCGCGCACGCTGCGCACGCTGCTGCGCCAATAAGTAGGATGGGGTATGTGAGGCCGGGGGCCTCACATACGAACGTGCCCACGCGAACGCATGCGGTTCGCGAACGTTACGCGTGGGCACAGGGGTGCCCACCCTACGCCCGTCAGCGCGCGTAGCTGGGCTGCTTCGGATCGTACGTCCAGCCGGGCACGAGGTAACGCATGGCCATCGCGTCGTCGCGCGCGCCGCCGGCGACCTTCTTGTACAGCGCGTGCGCCTGTTCGATGCGTTCCATGTCGGGCTCGATGCCGAGGCCCGGCGCATCCGGCACGGCGACCTGGCCGCCCACGATCCGTAACGGTTCCTTCGTCAGGCGCTCGCGGCCTTCCTGCCAGATCCAGTGCGTGTCGATCGCGGTGATGTCGCCCGGCGCGGCCGCGGCGCAATGCGTGAACATCGCCAGCGATACGTCGAAATGATTGTTCGAGTGCGAGCCCCACGTCAGGCCCCAGTCGTGGCACAGCTGTGCGAGGCGCACGGAACCCTGCATGGTCCAGAAGTGCGGGTCTGCGAGCGGGATGTCGACGGCGCCCAGCAGGTGCGAATGGGCCATCTGGCGCCAGTCGGTCGCGACCATGTTCGTCGCCGTGCGGATGCCCGTGGCGCGCTTGAATTCGGCCATGATCTCGCGGCCCGAGTAGCCGTTTTCCGGCCCGCACGGGTCTTCCGCGTACGCTAGCACGTCACCTTGGCCCTTGCAGGCGGCGATGGCGTCCGCCAGTGACCAGGCCCCGTTCGGGTCGAGCGTCGCGCGCGCGTCCGGGAAGCGCCGCTTGATCGCCGCGACGGCGGCCACTTCGTCCTCCGGCCGCATCACGCCGCCCTTCAGCTTGAAGTCGCGGAAGCCGTACCGGTCGACGACGGCGCTGGCCAGGTCGGCGATCTGCTCGGGCGTCAACGCTTCCTCGTCGCGCATCCGGTACCAGCCGTCGTGCGCGGCGTCGCCGTCGTACGGCAGGTCCGTGTGCGTGCGGTCGCCGATGTAGAACAGGTAGGCCAGCATCGTCACATGCGTGCGCTGCTGGCCGTTGCCGAGCAGTTCGCAGACGGGCACGCCCAGGTGCTGGCCCAGCAGGTCCAGCAGTGCGGCTTCCACGGCGGTGACGACGTTTTCCAGGCGCAGATTGATCTCGTGCGGCTGCTTCATCACCGCTTCCTCGGCGCGCGACGTCACCTGGTGGCTCACGCCCGACAGTGCGGTGCGCAGGACGTGCAGCGTGCGGTTGTAGCGCGCCACTTCGGTACCCGTGACGAGCGGCGCGAGGCTTTCCAGCGCGCGCAGGATGCCGTTCGAGCCGGGCACTTCGCCCATGCCGGTATTGCCGGCGCTATCCTTCAGCAGGACGAGGATGCGGGTGAAGTAGGGCGCGTGGGCGCCGCACAGATTGAGCAGCATGCTGTCGCGGCCGGCCACGGGGATCACCTGCATCTCGGTGATGATCGGGCTGGCGGCGCGCTGGATGAGGGGCATTTCTTGTCTCCTGTAATGACGGGCATGTCAAGTTAAATGGGCGCTATAACTCGTTGCTCGTGACATTGAACTAATCTAGAATGGTAGCGCAACCATTTCCCAGTGTGAAGGAATTACGATGTCGCGTCAATCGATTCTAGCGGCCAGCCTGCTCGGTTTCACTCTTGCCGGCTGTGCCGCCACCCCCTTTGGTGCCGCCTCCCGACCACCGGCCGGCGAGCGCTGGGTCGCTTCCTGGGGTAGCGCACAACTCGTGCCGGAAGGTCAGAACGAGTTGCCGGCAGCGCAATGGCTGGACGCGAGCCTGCGCCAGGTCGTGCGGGTGTCGCTGGCCGGCCGCCAGCTGCGCGTCAAGGTCAGCAACGCGTTCGGCACGGCGCCCCTGGTCGTCGACGCCGGCAGCGTGGCGCGCGCCTTGCAGCCGGGGCGGGCCGACGTGGACCCTGCCAGCCTGCGGCCGCTGACGTTCGGCGGCGCGGCCGGCGTGTCGATCCCGGCCGGCGCGGAATACCTCAGCGACCCGGTCGACCTGCCGCATGCGGCCGGCGCCGACCTCGCCATTTCGCTGCACTTCGCCCAGGCGCCCGCGCGCCAGACGGGGCATCCGGGCGCCCGTGCCACCAGCTTCCTCGTGCGCGGCAACCAGGTGGCCGCCGCCACCTGGCCGCAGGCCGAAACGTTCACCCGCTGGTACCAGATCGCCGGCGTGGAAAGCCTGGCCGGCGCCGGCGCGCACACGGTCGTCGCCATCGGCGATTCGATCACGGACGGCTATGGCGTCCAACCGGATACGTATGCGCGCTGGACCGACGGCCTGGCCACCCGGCTGCGCGCCGCGGGCATGCCGGATATCGGCGTGGTCAATACGGGCATCGGCGGCGGGCGCATGCTGCACGACGGCCTGGGACCGAACCTGGTGTCCCGGTTCGAGCGCGACGTGCTGGGCCGGCCGGGCGTGTCGCACGCCATCGTCATGATCGGCGTGAACGACTTCGGCGTGCAGCACCGGAACAAGGAAGACAGCCCGGCGGAACGGGCACGCCTCGTGGCGGACCTGGAGCAGGCGTACCGCCAGATCGTCGCGCGCGCGCACCTGCAGGGCGTGTGCGTGCTGGGCGCCACGATCACGCCTTACGGCGGCAGCGGCTATTACCAGCCGGGCCCCGAAAACGAGGCGGACCGGCTCGCATATAACCAGTGGATCCGCACGGCCGGTGTCGTCGACGGCGTCGTCGACTTCGACGCGGCGCTGCGCGATCCGGCCCGGCCGGACCACCTGTTGAAGTCCCTCGACAACGACGGCCTGCATCCGTCTCCCGCCGGGTACCAGGCGATGGCCGATGCCGTGCCGCTCGCCCGGCTCGAGACCTGCAGCATCGCGCGCTGACCGGCGCACGCAAGCACATACTTACAATATGAGGAGTCTTATGAAATCACTCGTCGCCGCCGCCGTCACGGCATTGGCGGGCGCGCAGCCGGCATGGGCGCTGGGAGAGCGGCCCTTCGTGGCTTTCGAGGCCGGCAAGGATGCCGTCGTGCTGGCCCGTGCCGGCCAGGCCGCGCGCATCGTCGTCGATCCGAACGAATTCAAGGGCGTGCACCGGGCGGCGGCCGACCTGCAGGGCGACATCGCCCGGGTGTCCGGCGCGCAGCCCGTGCTGCTGGACGCCGGCAAGGCCGTGGCGCGCGGGACGGACGTCGTCATCGTCGGCACGCTCGGCAAAAGCGCCCTGGTCGACCGCCTCGCGCGTGCAGGGAAGATCGATGCGAAGGCCGTACGCGGCAAGTGGGAAGGTTATCTCGTGCAGACCGTGCCCAATCCGATGCCGGGTGTCGCGCGCGCGCTCGTCGTGGCGGGCAGCGACCGGCGCGGCACGATCTACGGACTGTACACGGTGTCGGAACAGATCGGCGTCTCGCCGTGGAACTGGTGGGCCGACGTGCCCGCGCCACGTCATGACGTGCTCGCGGTGGCGGCCGGCACGCGCGTCGTCGACGCCCCCGTGGTGCGCTACCGGGGCATCTTCCTGAACGACGAGGCGCCGGCGCTGTCCAACTGGGCCAAGGAGAAGTTCGGCGGCTTCAACCACAAGTTCTACGGCAAACTGTTCGAGCTGATCCTGCGCATGCGCGGCAACTACCTGTGGCCGGCCATGTGGGGCAATGCGTTCTACGACGACGATGCGGAGAACGGCCCGCTGGCCGACGAGATGGGCATCGTGATGGGCACGTCGCACCACGAACCGCTGATGCTCGCCCATGCGGAATGGGCGAAGTATGGCAAGGGCCCATGGGACTACAGCCGCAACGACCAGGTGCTGCGCGACTTCTGGCAGCAGGGCCTCACCCGCGCGAAGGACTACGACAAGGTCATCACGCTGGGCATGCGCGGCGACGGCGACGAGCCGATGTCGGAAGAATCGAACGTCGCGCTGCTGCAGCGGATCGTGGCCGACCAGCGCGCCATGATCGCGCAGACGATGGGCCGGCCGCTGCCCGAGGTGCCGCAGGTCTGGGCTCTGTACAAGGAAGTGCAGGAGTACTACGAGAAGGGCATGCGCGTGCCGGACGACGTCACCCTGCTGTGGTGCGACGACAACTGGGGCAATATCCGCCGCCTGCCGACGGCCGAGGAACGCAGGCGCAGYGGCGGCGCCGGCATCTACTACCACTTCGACTACGTGGGCGGCCCGCGTTCGTACAAGTGGATCAACGTGACGCCGCTGCCGAAGGTATGGGAACAGATGCACCTGGCGTGGCGGCTCGGCGCGGACCGGCTGTGGGTCGTCAACGTGGGTGACCTGAAGCCGATGGAAGTGCCGACGGAATTCTTCCTCACCTATGCGTGGAACCCTGCCGCGTGGCCGGCGTCACGCCTGCCCGACTACCTGAAACTGTGGGCGACGCGCGAGTTCGGTGCGCCGCAGTTTCCCGACCTTCCGGCGGAGATCGCGGACATCGTCGAGACCTACGCACGCTACAACGGCCGTCGCAGGCCGGAGCAGCTGGAACCGGGGACGTACAGCGCGACGAACTACCGCGAGACGGAGCGGATCGTCGCCGACTGGCGCGCCCTGGCGGCACGGGTGGACAAGGTCAAGGCGAAGCTGGCGCCCGCACAGCGCGACGCGTTCTTCCAGCTCGTCGAACATCCCGTGCGCGCATCCGCCACGCTGGGCGAGTTGTATGCGACCGTGCAGGCCAACCGTATCCACGCCGCCCAGGGCCGCGCCGACACGAACGACCTCGCAGCGCGCGCGCGCGACCTGTTCGCGCAGGACGCGGCGATCTCGCGCGAGTACCACGAGATCAATGGCGGCAAGTGGAACCACATGATGGCGCAGACGCATATCGGCTACACGAGCTGGCGCGACCCGGCCACGAACATCATGCCCGAGGTGCGCGAGATCGCCGTGCCGGCCGCGCCCGCGCTGGGCGTGGCGGTGGAGGGCGGCGAGGCCGCCTGGCCGGCAGCGACCGGCCTGCGCCTGCCGGCGTTCGAGCCGTTCGACCGCTCGGCGCGTTTCATCGAGGTGTTCGACCGCGGCGGCGCACCGGTGGCATGGCGCGCCCGCGCCGACCAGCCGTGGATCGTGCTGGGTGCGACGAGCGGCACCGTCGACAAATCGCAGCGGATCACGGTCGACGTGCGTTGGGACCAGGTGCCGGCCGGGGCCACGTCCGGACACGTGTTCGTGAGCGGGCCGGACGGACAGGAAGCGCGCGTCGACGTCCCGCTGCGCCACGCCGACCGGCGTAGCGCGAACGTTGCCGGGTACGTCGAGACCGGGGGCACGGTCGCCATCGAGGCGGAACACTACAGCCGTGCGCTGGCGCCGCAGGGCCGCGAATGGCTGCGGGTGCCGGGCCTGGGGCGCACGCTGTCCGGCATGACCACATTGCCGGTGGATGCACCGGCGCTTCTGCCTTCCGATGGCATGCGGCTGGAGTACGAGGTCTATCTGTTCGAGCCGGGCAAGGTGGATGTGCAGGCGACGCTGGCGCCCACCCTGAAATTCCGGCCGGGCGCGGGCCTGCGCTATGCCGTGGCGATCGACGACGAGGTGCCGCGCATCGTCGACGTGCATGCGGACGGGTCGCTGCAGCACTGGGAAAGGATCGTCTCGGACGGCGTCGCGCAATTCACGACGGCGCACGAGGTGAAGGCGGCGGGACGGCATACGCTGAAGTTCTGGGCGCTCGATCCGGGCCTCGTGCTGCAGCGCGTGGTGATCGATGCGGGCGGCCTGAAGCCCAGCTATCTCGGGCCGCAGGAAAGCCCACCCTACTCGGCGTGGGCGATGCGCAGCCCGCCCTTGCGGTCGGGCAGCCAGACTTCGGCGAGGTCCGAACTGACGTCGAAGAAGCCCAGTTCGTGCTTCGCCGCGAGGCGATGCACGGCTTCCCAGGCCGCGTCGATCCGGTCCCAGTCGAGGAAGGACATATAGATCAGCGCGCGGGCGATCGTGTAATCCGTGCCGGATTCCGGCTCGGCCTCGTCGGCCAGGACCGGCGGGAATTCCCCGGCCAGGTCGGCGTAGAAGGCCTGCAGCGCGGGCGCGGCGACGGCCGGGTCGTCGTAGTCGTGGTCCTCGCCCCACTCGGTCTGTTCGTCATACCAGTCCAGGAAGGCCGCCCGCTTCGTTGGCGCGGCGTCGGGGGCGAATACCATCAGGTCGTAACTCATCGTGCGGTTCTTTCGGGGGATCGTCGGACAGGCATGACGATACATCGAAACGATTGCGTGTGGTGCAAATGCCGATCTGCTGCAAACCGTGGTGCCGGGCGCTACCGGAAATATAAAAAAGCTAATATGCTGAGCCAGCCCCCCCCGGTGGCATGCGCGCCGCCGGATCCGAACGCACCGACCACACGGAGTCCGCATGAAAGCAAACCCGATCGCCCACGCAGCCCGCGCCCTGTTCGTCGTCGTCCCGCTGCTGGCGGCCCAGCCGGCGCTGGCCGGCTCGAACTATACCTACAGTTATGTCGGCACGCCGGCCGCGCCCGTGAGCGCGAAACCCGTGTCGTGCGTGGGCACGGCCTGCTCTCCGTCCGTCGTTCTGATGGGCGGCGGCTACGACGTGGGCGAGGCGTTCCGCTGGATGATCGCGCAGGCCGGCATCTCGCGCGCGACGGGCGGGCGCTTCGTCGTCATCCGCGCGACGGGGACCGATGCGTACAACCCGTACGTCTACAGCCGCCTGGGGCAGGTCGACACGACGACGCCCAGGAATTACGAAATGGTCGGCGGCATCGACCTCGGTGTGACGTCGGTCGAGACCCTCGTCATCCCGAGCCGCAAGGCGGCCGAGGATCCGTTCGTGCTGGGCGTGATCGCGAAGGCGAGCGCGATCTTCATCGCCGGCGGCGACCAGGCGGATTACTACAACTACTGGCAGGGTACGTCGCTCGATGCGGCGCTGCAGCGCGCTGTGAACGCCGGCGTCCCGGTCGGCGGCACGAGCGCCGGCAATGCCATGCTGGGGCAGTATGCGTTCGTGGCCTTGCGCGGCACGGCCACGTCCGGCGATGCGCTCGCCGATCCTTTCAACCGGTATATGACGATATCGCCGCTGAACACGTCGTCCACCAAGGTGCCGGACCAGAGCTTCCTCGGCATCCCGTCGCTCGACAAGACGATCACGGACGATCATTTCAATACGCGCGACCGCCTGGGCCGGCTGTTCGGCTTCATCGCGCGTATCGGCAACGGCTGCCCCGGCGGCGTGGAGGCGTTCGACGCCGTGCTGGGCATCGGCGTCGACGAGGAGACGGCGCTGCTGGTGTCGGGGCCGCGTGGCGCTGCCCGTGCGCAACTGGTCGCCAATCCGTATAACGCGGAAAACACGACGCCGCAGTACACGCAGCAGAACTCCGCCTATTTCGCGAAAGTCGTGCGTGCGCCCACGCTGTGCGCCAGCGGTCAGCCGCTGAACGACAGCAGCGGTATCCAGGTGTATCGCCTGAGTGCCCAGACCGCGCAGCCGTCGCCGTATCCGGCCGCGCCGCAATACAGCTTCAAGGTCAAGGCGACCTTCAACCTGTCCGACTGGACGCGCCAGGGCGCGCAGGCCTACAGCGATGGATCTTCGCTCAACGGCCCGTTCGTGTACGGCACGGCCGGCGGCGCGATCCTCGGTACGCAGGTCCGCTGAGAGCCGCGCGAGGTATAACGAAATCGATTTCAGGCATACGATGTTGGCATGGCTCGATGATAGCGGTTAACAAGTAGAGTTAGCACGATTGACTCGTCGAACACTCATCCCTACGATAAAAAAAGCAATAAAAATACAAAGGCCGCCGCAGGCGGCCAAGGAGATAAGCCATGACAGCCAGCCAGGAATTCCGGGCGCTTGTGCCCGTCCGTATCCCGATGCCCTCCGGCGCCCGCGCCGCCCACCGGCTGTGCGCGGGCTGATCGCCGCGCACACCCACCGACACCATCCAGCAATGCGACCGCCGCGCACGCCGCGCGCGGCGGAGCGCGTATGCCTTCAGCGTTGACAGGACTGCGGCGTTTCACGCCCCGGACGCCGTACGCGGTTACCGCACGCAGTGCCGTGCATGCGGTGCGCACCAGCGGGGCGAATACAAGGAGATAAGATGAAGAAGACGTCAGGCATCATCGCACTGGTACTTGCAGCGGCGTTCGCCGCCCCGGCGCAGGCCGCGACGTGGTCGACCACCGCGCAATACGGTTCGACGACGATGGGCGCATACAGCTTCAACAACGACGTCTGGGGGCAGGGCGCCGGACCGCAGACCTTGTGGGTGAATTCGCCGACCGACTGGGGCGTGTGGTCGAACCAGCCGAACACGGGGGGCATCAAGTCCTACCCGCATATCAACTACTACGTCGGCAAGACACTGGGTTCCCTGTCGCGCCTGACGTCCGTCATGTCGGCCACGACGCCGGCCGGCGGCGCCTGGGAGTCAACGTACGACATCTGGGACACCAACCACGCCTACGAGATCATGCTGTGGCTGAACTACACGGGCACGTCGGCCGGCTGCGGCAACGTCAAGCCGATCTCGTACAACTGGACGGCGCAGGGATGCGCGATTCCCGTGTACGCGAACGTGAACGTCGGCGGCGCCACGTGGAACGTCTATCGCGGCAATAATGGCAAGAACATGGTGTATTCGCTGCTGCGCACGACGAAGACGAACAACACGACCGTCGACATCCTGGCGATCATGCGCTACCTGCAGAACCTCGGCTGGATGGGTGACGTGACCGTCGGCGACGTCCAGTACGGGTTCGAGATCACGTCGTCGTCGGGCGGCATGGACTTCGCGTCCCGGAATTTCTCGGTCACCGCCTATTGATCGAGCAGGCGCAGGGCGCAGACGCGGTTGCGCCCTGCGCGCTTGGCGTCGTACATCAGCTTGATCGCCAGCGACATCGCGTGCCAGTGGAATTCGTCCGGCCACCGGGCGGCGATGAACATGAAGCCGGCGAGCGCGACGCCTTCCGCGATGGAAGCGGTGCGCTGCGTGGCGCCGACGGCCAGCGGCCTGCGGTAGCACAGCCAGGCGCTGCTGACAGCCCGATGCCGGATGCGGGATCGGGCGCGCCGGCGGGGCGGGTCGCGACACCGCACGGCATGGCAGTCATATAAGGCTGTTGATATGGGTGCAATTCTGGCATGAGAATACGCCGGAATAGTCACCCTTTGTCACAGCGGCGCCGCAGGCGCGTCGACGAGGTAGCGCTCAGGCGCTCAGGCGGTCAGGCCCAGCAGCGTCGAGCCGTGCGGCGCCAGCGTCGTGCGGATGGCGCCCTTGACGGTGCCCTGGTCGCGGCGGGCCCACAGGTCGCGCACGGCAACGTTCCGGTTGCCCAGGTCCAGGCGCGACAGGTCGAACACGATCTCCGCCGGGGCATCGCCCGTGTTGAACAGCGCGAGGTATTGCACGCCGTGCTTGTCGGCCGGGCGCGCGGTCCAGATGCGGGTGTTGGCTTCGGCGCGGAGCGGGCGGTTGCCGCGGCTGCGCTGGTTGATGGCCAGGACCTCGGGGTTGGTCAGCAGCGCGAGCGTCTTCGCGTCCAGGTGACGCAGGTCGCCGCCCATGATCAGCGGCGAGCGCGCGATGCTCCACAGCGTCATCAGGGTCTGCTGCTCGTCCGGCGTGAACTTGGTGTCGCGTTCGCCGAGCGCGAGGCGGCCCAGCGGCAGCATGTCGGCATCGGGCCAGGAGTTCGCGCCCATCACCGGGTTCCAGTTTTCCAGGCGTTGGAACTGCTCGTTCAGGAGGCGCCATTCATCCCAGAAGTCGTCCGAGATGCGCCACATCTGCGCGTAGTGCGGCACGTGGCTGTCCCAGCGCAGGTCCATTTCACCCGGCGACAGGGAGAGGATGATCGGACGGCCGCTGGCCACGATGGCCTTGTGCGCAGCCTCGACCTCGGGCCAGTTGCGCTCGTACGGGCGCGACATGTCGTCCATCTTGACGAAGTCCACGCCCCACTCGGCGTACTGCTTGAAGACGGAATTGTAGTATTCCTGCGCGCCCGGCTTCGTCATGTCGACGCCGTACATGTCGCCGTTCCACTCGCAGATCGCCTTGGTGTCCGCGATATCCTGCGCGCGCAGCTTCGTGCCGAGGATCGGCGTGTTCAGGCGCACCGCCTGGCGCGGGATGCCGCGCATGAGGTGGATGCCGAACTTCATGCCGCGCTTGTGGATCTGGTCCGCGAGCCGCTTGAAGCCGGCGCCGCCCGCCGCCGACGGGAAGCGGTTCGGTGCCGGTTGCAGGCGGCCGTACTGGTCCATCGTCAGTTCCGCGTCCTTGCGGTAGGTGTAGCTGTTCGCGTTCGGTTCGTACCACTGGATGTCGACCGTGAACACGTTGTACCCGAACGGCAGCAGCTTCGCGGCCATGATGTCGGCGTTTTCCAGCGCCTGGGCTTCGGTGATGGTGGGGCCGAACGAATTCCAGCTGTTCCAGCCCATCGGGGGCGTGGGTGCGAGCGCGCCGCCGGATGTGGGCGCCTTCGACGTCGCCGCGAAGGCGAACGAGGGCAGGCTGGCGGAGGCGGCGGTGGCGAGGGAGGCAGTGAGGAGGCGGCGGCGATTGGAATCCATATGTCTCGACTTTATGATATTGATATTAATATAGAATTAATGCCGCCATAGTATAGATTCCAATCGGCCTGCGCGCCAAATGATTAAATCGCGCAGACCGATATCGAAATCGGTATCAGACGTGGCGCGGCGGCGCGGCCTTGATGGCGTCCGCGATGGCCTGGCGCATCGGCTTCGCCTTCAGCTGCGCGTCGAACGGCGTCGGACGCATCGGCAGCTTGTCCTTGCGTGGCGCTTCGTCCCAGGTCTGCAGCCAGCTGATGTTGTCCGACATGCCCCACACGAGGATGTCGCGCAGGCGCGGGTAAGCCAGCGTCACGTCAAGGTAGTCGCGCGTGGCGGCAGCCACGCCGGCGTCGCGCCTGGCGATGTCGGCCGGCAGGCGGCGGTCGTTCACGTCCAGTTCCGTGATCAGCAGGTCGTAACCCATGCCCGACACTTCGTCCAGGAACTTGCGCCATTCGGCCAGGTCCGATCGGCCTTTATCGGTCTCATCCCACGAGCCGATGTGGCTCTGCAGGCCGAGGGCGTGGATCGGCGTGCCGCGCTTCTTCAGGTCCGCGAGCAGGGCCAGGACGCCTGCCCGGTGGCGCGCGCTGCCGGCGTCGCCGCGCATGTAGTCGTTGTACACCAGCTGTGCCTGCGGCGCGTACTCGTGCGCGAGGCGGAACGCGAGGTCGATCTGCTCGATGGCACCGAGCGGGCGGGTGAGGGCGTTCTGGCGCAGCTTGCCGTCGGCCGGCTCGATGGCCTCGTTGACGACGTCCCAGCTCTTGATGCCTTTGCCGAAGTGGCCGCAGACGGTGCTCACGTGCGTGCGCATCAGCTGCTCGACGGCCTTGGCCGGCTGCGGGCCGAAATTCTGCCTGGCGACCCAGGCCGGCACCCATTTCTCGGCCTGCCAGAACAGGTTGTGGCCGCGCACGGCGATGCCCTTGTCGTTCGCCCAGGCGATCACCTCGTCGGCCGGACCGAAATTCGGCTTGCCCGGTGCCGGCTCGAGGGCCTGCCATTTCATCTCGTTCTCGAGCACGATCAGGTTGCACTCGCGTTCGACGAGCGCGCGGTAGGCCGGGTCGCCGAACTGGTTGCGGCCGGCGCTGATCGCCGTGCCGAAGCGCATGCCCTTGCGGGCCGCGATGTCTTTCAATCCCTCGCCGGCCGGCGCCTGCGCGCGCGCGCGGGGAGCGATTGCCGGCAGCATGGCGGCGCCGGCAAGCATGCCGAGGATGTTTCGTCTCGATGTCATGTGTAGTCCTTCTTTTATTGTGGTGGGTGAAACTGGTCAGCCGTGGCCGGGCGCGTACGGGAACGCGAGCGACCGGTAGTACTCGAGTGTTTGCGCCGGCGGACGCACGCCGGCCGGCAGGGGCAGCCCGGAGGCATGCTGGAAATAGGCGATGCACGCGTCGCGCCACCATTGCGCCTCGCGGTGTTGCTGGGCCAGGCGCTGGGAGACGTCGTCCCAGCGGCGCGCGTCGACGAACGGGCGCAGGCGCTGCCATTCGCCCTGCATGGCGGCGACTTCCGCCACGCCGTGGTCGTAGTGGGCGAGGAGGTCGTCCCACAGCGTGCGGCCGGACGGCATGCGGGTGTCCCACGGCAGATGGTGGAACCACAGCAGCAGCTCAGGCGGCGTCGTGGCCGGGTCGGCGAAGCGGCGCGCGACGTCCGGCGCGTACTGGGCCACGGCATTGCTGCCCTTCGCGGTGCGGTCGAAGCCGATGCCGTCGCGGCCGGCGCGGTGGTAATAGACGGGATTCCAGTCCGCGCGGCCCAGGTTGTCGACCCATGGTGCCGGGCCGTAGTGGTGACCCGTGCCCATGATATGGTGCAGGCCGAGGGGCGTCATGTAGTCGACGGCCGCCTCGCGCGAGCGCATCATCATGTCCACGACCGGATCGACGACGCGCGCATCCGGCGCGAACGTCTGGCTGGCCCATTCGCGGGCGATGGCGCGGCTGTCCAGGTCCGGATCCCAGGCGAGGCGGCCGACCGCGTACCAGTTGGCCTGGTCGAACGTGGAACCGGTCCAGTTGCGGCTGCTGCCGATGTTGGCGACGCCGGCGATGCCGCCCACGCGTCCATTCTGCGCCCCTTCCAGTACGCGTGCGACCGTCATCGGTTTGCCGCCGGCGCGGGTGTCGAAGCGCAGCGTCTCCTGGAACAGGGTGCCGAGGTAGACGAGATGGGTCGCGAAGCCGAGGTATTCCTTCGTCACCTGGAATTCCATCATCAGGGGCGTGTCCGGCATGGCGCCGAACAGCGGGTGTGCCGGCTCGCGCGGCTGGAAGTCGATGGCACCGTTCTTCACCTGTACGAGCACGTTCCTGTCGAACTTGCCGTCCAGCGGCTTGAACTGGTCGTAGGCCTGGGTGGCGCGGTCGCCGCTTCTTCCCCCCCCTTGGCCGGGGTGCGCCGGCGGACTGTAGACGAATGCGCGCCACATCACGATGCCGTTGTGCGGCGCGAGCGCGCGGGCCAGCATGTTGGCGCCGTCGGCGTGGTTGCGGCCATAGTCCTGCGGTCCCGGCTGGCCTTCCGAATTGGCCTTGACGAGGAAGCCGCCGAAATCCGGGATGCTGCGATAGATCTCGTCGGCCTTGCGCGCCCACCAGGCGGCGACCTGCGGGTCGAGCGGATCGGCCGTCGTCGTCTCCTTCAGTTCCAGCGGCGTCGACCAGCGCACGGACAAATACACGCGGATGCCGTACGGCCGCAGCACGTCGGCGACGGCGGCGGTCTTGGCGATGAAGGCAGGGCTCAATACCTCGGCCCTGGCGTTGACGTTGTTCAGCACCGCGCCGTTGATGCCGAGCGATGCATTGGCGCGCGCGTAGTCCGTGTAGCGCGGATCGACGATGTTCGGCAAATCCCACCAGTTCCAGATCGATTCGCCCGCATAGCCCCGTTCCACGGTGCGGTCCAGGTTGTCCCAGTGGTTCAGCACGCGCAGCGGCAGCGCGGGTTTGTCCGCCAGCGCGATCCGGTCCGGGGCCACGCCCAGCTGGACCTGGCGCAGCCAGGCGAATGTGCCGTACAGGAGGCCGATGTCCGTGTTGGCCGCGACGAGCGTCACGGTGATGCCCTTGATGCGGGCGCGCCGCACGAGATAGCCTTCCGGGCCGAGCGGCACCAACTCGCGCCGTAGGACGTCGGCATCGGCGAGGCCACTGTGGCTGACCAGCGCGTTCGCGCGCACCAGGACGATGGCGCCGGCGCGCGGTTGCGCGGCGGTCGGGATGGCGTCCTGTACACGGCCCAGCATGCCGGCGATGCCGCGCCTGAGTTCCGCCGCGGCGGCGCGCACGGTCGGGGTGTCGTCCGGCGCGGCGATGCCGGTGGCGGCCGCCTGTAAAGCGGTCCGTTGGGCGGCGGGCAGGGGGCGGTAGCGCAGCCACAAGTCGTAGCCGTCTTCGTCGGCGGCGCGGGCGGGAAGGGCGCCGAACAGTCCAAGCAGGATGTTCAGCACGAGCGCCGCCGTCAGGCACGCGCGGGCGTGCCGGAGGAAATGCTGCATTGTAATCTCCGTTGTCGTTATAGGCGGACCGGATGCGGCGGCCGGTCCAATGCGGGAATGTTAGCGCAAACTTTAAAAATGCGAAATCGATTTCTGGGTGTTTACGGCCATTTCTATGGCTATCTTTGCACGGGCATGAGATGCTAAGATAGCGCAAACAAAAAATGTTGGGGAATCGGGAGAAATGAGCAAAGCCAAACCAGAGTCGGTCCAGGAAGAGGTGGAGCGCCGTGGACAGCCCACGATGGCCGACGTCGCCAAGCTCGCCGGCGTGTCCGCGATGACGGTGTCGCGCGTCATGAACGGCAAAGGGCTCGTGCGCGAAAGCACGCGGCGCAAGGTCGCGGAAGCCGTGGCGGCGCTGAACTACACGCCCAACCAGGAAGCGCGCAACCTCGCCGGTTCCAAGCCGATCCGCGTCGGCTTCCTGTACAGTAACCCGAGCGCCGCCTACCTGAGCGAATTCCTCGTCGGCCTGTTGAGCCAGTCCGGCCTGAACAACGTCCAACTGTTCGTCGAAAAATGCGAGGCCGGCGAGCACGAGGCCGAGCAGGCCCGCCGCCTCGTCGAGAACGGCCTCGACGGCATCATCCTGCCGCCGCCGCTGTGCGACAGCGAGGAAGTCCTCGCCGCGATCGCGCAAGCGAACATCCCGGCCGTGGTCGTCGCCTGCGGCCTGCCGGACGCGCGCGTGGGCGCCGTCAGCATCGACGACTACGAGGCCGCGTTCGCGATGACGCGCCACCTCGTCCAGCTGGGCCACCAGCGCATCGGCTTCGTCGTCGGCCATCCGAACCAGACCGCGAGCGCGCGCCGCCTCGAAGGCTATCGCGCCGCGGTCGCGGAACAGGGCGCGGACGCCAGCTCCGAACTGGTCGTGCAGGGCATGTTCACGTACCGCTCCGGCCTCGACGCGGCCGAGCACCTGCTGGCTCTCCAGGAGCGGCCGACCGCCATCTTCGCCAGCAACGACGACATGGCGGCCGCCTGCGTCGCCGTCGCGCACCGGCTTGGCCTGGACGTGCCGGGCGACCTCACCGTCACCGGCTTCGACGACACGGCGCTCGCCACCACCATCTGGCCGGAACTGACCACCGTGCGCCAGCCGATCGCGGGCATGGCGCGCGAAGCCGTGCAGTCGCTCGTGCGGCGCGTGCGCGCGCAGCGCGAGGGCGTGGACGCGCAGCCCGAGCAGGTCCGCATGGACTTCGAACTGGTGCGCCGCCAGTCCGACGCCGCGCCGCGCACCCGTCCGTCGGCACTGTTGCCGCTGGCCGCCAAACGCGCGGTCTGATCTCCGGGGCCGCGGCGAGCGCCGCGGCCGTCACGTTTTTTCCATCCTCCGCAGCGCCCACCGCAGCCGCCGTGAACACATTGTGTTATCCATAACGCATGAATTTGTTCACGCTAACATCCGGTTTTTCCGCTTTCCCACCCGTTTTCGCCAACGCCTGACGTCTTTACGTCGTCCCGGCCGGACATTGCCCCAATATTTGATTGACAAGGGACAAATCGGCCGATTAGACTGGAATGGTTGCGGTAACATTTTTAGTTAAAAGAATGTTGGGTACAAACCCACAAGGATAACAACGACAGGAGACAGGAATGTCCGATCGAAGCGAACGGCAGCAGTGGCCGGCGCGCGGTGCGTGTTTGCACCCGCGTGGCGCCGTGCCGTGCGCGCCGGCGATCCCGCTCCCATGCTTCCCGTTGGCCCTGATGGCGATCCCGAACCCGACCGCGCGCGCTGCCCTTACCGGCCGCGGCGCGGTCCCGCAAGCCGAAGTACCGTCGCTGCCCGTGCGCCAGGCCGGGCGATTGTTTGCGGCGGCAACCATAAAAACAGCAGCACATACAGGTAGGAGACTTTAGTCAATGGGTATCAAACGCAGGGAGTTTCTGGCAAGCGTAGGCGGAGCGGCCGGCATGGCCGCGGTGCCGGGTGCGATGGCGGCTGCGACCGCCAAGGGCACGCCGGTCTACAAGCAGGCGAACGCACCCGTGAATGCGCGCGTCGAGGACCTGATCAAGCGCATGACGCTCGAGGAGAAGATCGCCCAGCTGCAGTGCGTGTGGCTCTCCAAGAAGGATCTGCAGAACGACGACACCAGCTTCTCGGTGGACAAGGCCAGCCGCGTGCACCCGAACGGGATGGGCATGTTCGCGCGTCCGTCCGACCGCCAGGTCGGCGCCGACAACAACGCCGGCAACTCGGGGGCCGTCGGCAACCGCGGCCCGAAGGAAACGGCGGAATATGTGAACGCCGTGCAGAAGTGGGCGCTGGAACGGACGCGCCTCGGGATCCCCGTGTTCATGCACGAGGAGTCGCTGCACGGCTATGTGGCGCCGGAGGCGACGAGCTTCCCGCAGGCGATCGGCCTGGCGTCCTCGTTCGACCCGGAACTGGTCCAGCAGATCTTCTCGCTGGCGGCGCACGAAATGCGCGCGCGCGGCGCCAACCTGGCGCTGGCGCCCGTCGTCGACGTGGCGCGCGAGCCGCGCTGGGGCCGTATCGAAGAAACCTATGGTGAAGATCCGCATGTGTGCGGCGTGATGGGCAAGGCCGCCGTGCTGGGCTTCTCGGGCGATTCCCTGCCGCTGGCGAAGGACAAGGTCTTCGCGACGCTGAAGCACATGACGGGCCACGGCCAGCCGGAGAGCGGCACCAACATCGGCCCGGCGAACGTGGGCGAACGCACGCTGCGCGAAGACTTCTTCCCGCCGTTCGAGAAGATCATCAAGGAAACGAAGATCGCGGCCGTGATGCCGTCGTATAACGAGATCGACGGCATCCCGTCGCACGCCAACCGCTGGCTGCTGACGGACGTGTTGCGCAAGGAATGGGGCTTCCAGGGCCTGACCGTGTCCGACTACATGGCGGTCGCGGAACTGGGCAGCCGCCACCACCTCGTCGGCTCCGTGAAGGAAGGCGGCCTGCGCGCGTTCAAGGCCGGTGTCGACATCGAGACGCCGGACCCGGCCGGCTATGCCACGTTGGGCGAGCTGGTCAAGGAAGGCAAGATCACGCAGCGCGAGATCGACGCCGTCGTCCGCCGCATCCTGCGCCTGAAGTTCGAGGCAGGCCTGTTCGAGAACCCGTATGCCGACGTCGCCCAGGCCGACGCCCTGACGGCCACGCCGGAAGCCCTTGCGCTCGCGCGCAAGGCCGCCCAGCGCAGCGCGGTTCTGCTGAAGAACGACAAAGGCCTGCTGCCGCTCGCGCCGCGCAAGGTCGGCAAGATGCTGCTGGTCGGTACGCACGCGAAGGATACCCCGATCGGCGGCTATTCCGACAAGCCGCGCCACGTCGTGTCCGTGTACGAGGCGTTGCAGGAAGAAGCGAAGGCGAACGGCTTCTCGCTGGCGTATTCGGAAGGCGTGCGCCTGACCGAAGGGCACGTATGGGGCCAGGACGAGATCGTGTGGACCAAGCCGGAAGTCAACGCCCGCCTGATCGCCGAGGCGGTGGCAGCGGCGAAGAACGCCGACACCATCGTCATGGTCCTGGGCGACAACGAGCAGACCGCGCGCGAGGCCTGGGCCGACAACCACCTGGGCGACCGCACGTCGCTGGACCTCGTCGGCCAGCAGAACGACCTGGCGCGCGCCATCTTCGCATTGAACAAGCCGACCGTCGTGCTGCTGCTGAACGGCCGTCCGCTGTCCGTGAACTACCTGGCCGAGCGTGCCGACGCGCTGCTGGAATGCTGGTACATGGGACAGGAGACGGGCCATGGCGTCGCGGACCTGCTGTTCGGCCGCGCCAACCCGGGCGGCAAGCTTCCGGTGACCATCGCCCGCAACGCCGGCCAGCTGCCGCTGTTCTACAACCGCAAGCCGAGCAGCCGCCGCGGCTACATCGACGACGTGACGGCGCCGCTGTACCCGTTCGGCTACGGCCTGTCGTACACGCGCTTCGAGATCTCGGCGCCGCGCCTGGAGCAGGACCGGATCGGCACCAGCGGCAGTACCCGCGTGCAGGTCGACGTCCAGAACACGGGCAGCGTGCGCGGCGACGAAGTCGTGCAGATGTATATCCGCGACGACGTCAGCTCCGTCACGCGTCCGCTGCTCGAACTGAAGGCCTTCAGGCGCGTCACGCTGGAACCGGGCGAGAAGCGCACGGTGACGTTCGACATCAAGCCGTCCGACCTGTGGTTCTACAATGCCGACATGAAGCGCGTCGTCGAACCGGGATCGTTCACCATTTTCGCAGGACCGAACAGCGTCGACCTGAAGAAGGCGACGCTGACGGTTGCATAAACCAAGAGAGACATAAGATGACAGCTATCCAAGCCAATCCGTTACCCCAGGACCTCGACCAGGCTCTGATGGTCGGCCGCGTGTGGCGCGCGGGTGAAATCAATGGTCCGGCCGTCGTGGCCGTACGCAAGGGCCGCGTGGTGGACATCACCCGCCACGCACCGACCGTATCCGAACTGTTCGAGCGCGACGATCTCGTCGCCATCGTGCGCGACGCCGACGGCGAGGACCTGGGCGACGTGAACGCCTTGGTAGCCGCCGCGCTGAATGGCGACGAAGGCGCCCCTGTGCGCCTGCTGGCTCCGAACGACCTGCAGGCCATCAAGGCATGCGGCGTGACTTTCGCCGTCAGCCTGCTGGAACGCGTGATCGAGGAACAGGCCAAGGGCGATCCGGCCCGCGCCAGCGCGCTGCGCCAGCAGCTGCAGGAAACCATCGGCACGAATCTGTCGGAACTGGAACCCGGTGGCGAGGCGGCCATGCGCCTGAAGGCCGACCTGTCGGCGCGCGGCATGTGGTCGCAGTACATGGAAGTGGGCATCGGCCCGGACGCGGAAGTGTTCACCAAGTCGCAGCCGATGTCGGCGGTCGGCCACGGCGCCCCTGTCGGCCTGCACCCGTCGTCGCACTGGAACAACCCGGAACCGGAAATCGTCCTGGCCGTGAACAGCCGCGCCCAGGTGGTCGGCGCGACGCTGGGCAACGACGTCAACCTGCGCGACATCGAAGGCCGCAGCGCACTGCTGCTCGGTAAGGCGAAGGACAACAACGGTTCCTGCGCCATCGGTCCGTTCATCCGCCTGTTCGACGGCGACTTCAACATCGACACCCTGCGCAACGCGGAAGTGCGCATGCTGATCGAAGGCGTCGACGACGGCTTCCAGTTGGCAGGTGMCAGCTTCATGCGCGAGATCAGCCGCGACCCGCTGGACCTGGTGCGCCAGACCTGCGGCAAGCATCACCAGTACCCGGACGGCTTCATGCTGTTCCTGGGCACGATGTTTTCGCCGATCAAGGATCGCGACGCGCAAGGCGGCGGCTTCACCCATCACCCGGGCGACCGCGTGAGCATCTCGACCCCGTCGCTGGGTACGCTGGTCAACACCGTCCAGCGCAGCGACGCCATCGCACCGTGGACGTTCGGCGTCCGCGCCCTGTACGCAAACCTGGCCCAGCGTGGCCTGCTGTCCGGCACCGGCAAATAAGCCGGGCCTTTGATCATAACGAGAACAAAATGTCTGAAAATAACCAAGCATTCGTCTACGCGACGTACCCGGACCTGCAGGACAAGCGGGTCGTCATCACCGGCGGCGGCAGCGGCATCGGCGCCGAGCTGACCACCGCCTTCGCGGGCCAGGGCGCGCGCGTGATCTTCCTCGACATCGCCGAGGAAGCTTCGCGCTCGCTGGAGAAAACGCTGGCCGGTTCGCGCCACGTGCCGAAGTTCATCAAGTGCGACCTGACCAACCTCGACGAACTGAAGTCCACCTTCAAGGCGATCGAGGAAGAACTGGGCGGCGTCGACATCCTGCTGAACAACGCGGCCAACGACGACCGTCACGAGATCGAGAACGTCACGCCGGCGTACTGGGAAAGCCGCATGAACGTCAACCTGCGCCACCTGTACTTCTGCGCGCAGGCCGTCATCCCGGGCATGAAGGCGCGCAAGTACGGCGTGCTGCTGAACTTCGGCTCGATCTCCTGGCACCTGCCGCATACCCAGCTGGGCCTGTACATGATGGCGAAGGCCGGCATCGAGGGCATGACCCGCAACATGGCACGCGAATTCGGCCCGCACGGCATCCGCGCCGTGACCGTGGTGCCGGGCGCCGTCGTCACGCCGCGCCAGAAGGCGCTGTGGCACAACCCTGACGAAGAAGCCCGCATCCTGGCCGGCCAGTGCATCCCCGAGCGCGTCGAGATGGAAGACGTGGCCGCGCTGTCGCTGTTCCTGGCGTCGAACAACGCGCGCCACATCAGCGGCCGCGAGTACTTCGTCGACGCGGGCTGGTACGGCGCATGAGTACCGTAGCCACCAACCCCACCGTGCTGTGGGAGGTCGGCGCCACGCTGGGCGAGGGCGCCCTGTGGGACGCCGCCAACCAGCAGGTGTGGTTCGTCGACATCAAGGGCAAGCGCCTGCACCGCTGCGCGGCCGACGGTTCCGACCAGCGCAGCTGGGACGCCCCGGGCCAGGTGAGCTTTGTCGTGCGTGCCGATGACGGCGGCCTCGTCGTCTCGCTGGAGGACGGGCTGTACCGCTTCATCGAGGCGACCGGAGAATTCGTGCCGTTCGCGAAGGTCGAGGCGGACGTGCCGGGCAACCGCTTCAACGACGGCCACGTCGATGCGCAGGGCCGCCTGTGGTTCGGTTCCATGGACGATGCGGAAGAGCAGGCGACGGGCGTGCTGTACCGCTTCGACGGCAGGCACATCGTGCGCATGGACGACGGCTACATCATCACGAACGGCCCGGCCGTGAGCCCGGACGGGGGCACGCTGTATCACACCGACACGCTCGATAAACGGGTGTATGCTTTCGACCTGGCGGAAGACGGCAGCCTGTCGAACAAGCGTCTGTACGCCGAGATCACGGACGGCGGCTGGCCGGACGGGATGGCGGTGGACGCCGACGGCCACGTCTGGATCGCCGTGTTCCGGGGCTGGCGCATCGAACGCCGCGACCCGCAAGGGCGCAAGGTGGGCGAAGTGCGCTTCCCCTGCTCGAACATCACCAAGCTGGCCTTCGCCGGCGACGACCTGCGCACCGTGTACGCGACGTCGGCGCGCAAGGGCCTGTCGGCCGAGGAACTGGCCCAGCAGCCGCTCGCGGGCGCGCTGTTCACCTTCCGTGCCGAGACGGCCGGATTGCCGCACCACGTGCTGCGGCTGCAGGAGTAAACGGAATGACTCAACAGAACACCAAACCGAAGCGCTTCCGGTCGCAGGACTGGTTCGACAACGAAGAGCGTATCGACATGACCGCTCTGTATCTCGAGCGCTTCATGAACTACGGCATCACGCCGGAAGAGCTCCGTTCGGGCAAGCCGATCATCGGCATCGCCCAGAGCGGCAGCGACATCTCGCCGTGCAACCGCATCCACCTGGACCTGGCCAAGCGCGTGCGTGACGGTATCCGCGACGCCGGCGGCATCCCGATGGAATTCCCGCTGCACCCGATCTTCGAGAACTGCCGCCGCCCGACCGCGGCGCTGGACCGCAACCTGGCCTACCTGGGCCTCGTCGAGATCCTGCACGGCTATCCGATCGACGCCGTCGTGCTGACGACCGGCTGCGACAAGACGACGCCTGCGCAGCTGATGGCCGCCGCCACCGTCGACATCCCCGCGATCGTGCTGTCCGGCGGCCCGATGCTGGACGGCTGGTTCGAAGGTGAGCTGGTCGGCTCCGGCGCCGCGATCTGGAAAGGCCGCCGCCGCCTGGCCGCGGGCGAGATCGACGAGCAGAAATTCATCGACATCGCGACCGCATCCGCGCCGTCCGCCGGCCACTGCAACACGATGGGCACGGCGTCGACGATGAACGCCATCGCCGAAGCGCTGGGCATGTCGCTGACGGGCTGCTCGGCCATTCCGGCACCGTACCGCGAGCGTGGCCAGATGGCCTACGAGACCGGCCGCCGGATCGTCGGCATGGCCTTCGAAGACCTGCGCCCGTCGCAGGTGCTCACGCGCGACGCCTTCATCGACGCCATCGTCGTCAATGCCGCGATCGGCGGTTCCACCAATGCCCAGCCGCACATCGTGGCGATGGCGCGCCACGCCGGCGTCGACATCACGCCGCAGGACTGGATGGAATACGGCTACGACGTGCCGCTGCTGCTGAACATGCAGCCGGCCGGCAAATACCTGGGCGAGCGCTACCACCGTGCCGGCGGCACGCCCGCCATCATGTGGGAGCTGGAGCAGAAGGGCCTGCTGCGCTCGAAGCGTCCGACCGTCACCGGCAAGACGATGGCCGACAACCTCGTCGGCCGCGAAAGCATTGATCGCGAGATGATCCGTCCGTTCGACGAGCCGCTGAAGCAGAAGGCCGGCTTCATGGTCCTGAAGGGCAACCTGTTCGAGTTCGCGATCATGAAGACGAGCGTGATCTCGGAAGCCTTCCGCGCGCGCTACCTGTCGACGCCGGGTTCGGAAAACGCCTTCGAGTGCAAGGTCGTCGTGTTCGACGGTTCGGACGATTACCACCACCGCATCAACGATCCGGCCCTGGACATCGACGAGAACACGATGCTGGTGATCCGCGGTTCCGGTCCGGTGGGCTGGCCGGGTTCGGCCGAAGTCGTGAACATGCAACCGCCCGATGCGCTGATCAAGAAAGGCATCAATGCGCTGCCCACCTTGGGCGAYGGCCGCCAGTCCGGCACGTCGGACAGCCCGTCGATCCTGAACGCATCGCCGGAAAGCGCGGCGGGCGGCAACCTGGCGCTGCTGCGCACGGGCGACCGCGTGCGCGTGGACCTGAACGCGGGCAGCTGCAACGTGCTGATCTCCGACGCGGAACTGGAAGCGCGCCGCAAGGAAGCGCCGCCGGCCATCCCGCCGAACCAGACGCCGTGGCAGCAGATCTACCGTGCGACCGTCGGCCAGCTGCACACCGGCGCCGTGATGGAGATGGCGCTGGAATACCGTGACGTCGGCCACGACATGCCGCGCCACAACCACTGATCTTTCCGATCAGGACGAGGGCCCCTTCGCGGGCCCTTTTTTTTACCGATTCAGACATGCATAGTTACGCGATCCGTTTCAAACGCGCCGTCATGCTGGCCCTGGCGTGCGCATGGATGGCCGGCGCCCAGGCCGCGCCGACGCCGCGCACGACCGTCCCCCTCGACAGCAGCTGGGAATTCATGCGCGGCGACACGCCGGCCACGAAGACGCCCGTGCCTGCGCGCGGCGCCTGGGCGCCCGTGGCGCTGCCGCACACGTTCAACGCCCTCGACGGCACGATGCCGAATCCGTATCGCGGCGCCGGCTGGTACCGGCGCACGATCGTGGCGCCGGGTACGGGGACGGGGCGCACCTGGCTGGAATTCGACGGCGCCGCGCTGTCGACCGACGTGTGGCTGAACGGCGCCTGGGTCGGGCGGCACGAGGGCGGATTCGCGCGCTTCCGCTTCGACGTGACGGAGCTGCTGCACGCCGGCCCGAATGCCCTGATGGTGCGGGTCGACAATGCGCGCCAGCCGGACGTCGCGCCGCTGGGCGGCGACTACACGCTGTACGGCGGCCTGTATCGCAGCGTGCGGCTCGTGACGACGGCCGACGTGCACGTGGACATGCAGGATTACGGCGGCCCGGGTGTCTACTTCAGCACGCCCGACGCGACCGCCCAACAGGCCAGCCTGCACTGGCGCGCGCGCGTGGCGARCGAGCGCGCACGGCCGCAACACGTGCTCGTGACGGCGCGCCTGCGCGACGGCGACGGCAACGTGGCGGCGGCGGCGCAGCGCAGCGTACTGGTGCCGGCGCACGGCGTTGCGGCGGTGGACCTCGACGCCAGCCTGGCCGCGCCGCATCTGTGGCAGGGCGTCGACGATCCTTACCTGTATGCGAGCGAAGTGACCGTGACGCCGGCCGGCGGCACCGCGCCCGTGGATCAGGTGACGAGCCAGGTGGGCATCCGCAACATCCGGCTCGACCCCGACAAGGGGCTGCTGCTGAATGGGCGCCCGTACCGCGTCCACGGCGTCAACGTGCACCTGACCTATGTGCCGGGCAGGGGCGTGGCCGCGACGGACGCCGACATCGACGCCGATTACCGCATCCTCGGCGAGCTGGGCGTGACGGGCGTGCGCCATTCGCACTACCAGCACAACGAGCATAGTTATGCGCTGGCCGACCGCATGGGCCTTCTCGTGTGGACGGAGTTGCCGCTGACGGCGGAGGTCGGCGCGAGTGCGGCATTCGCGGCCAACGCGGCCGCGCAGGCGCGCGAACTCGTGCGCCAGAACTTCAATCACCCGTCCGTGTTCGTCTGGGGCCTCGGCAACGAGATCTACAAGGTGGACGACACGAGCGCCCGCGTGCTGGACGCGATGCAGAACCTCGTGCGCGAAGAAGACGCCAGTCGTCCGACCGCGTACGCGAACTGCTGCGCGCCGATCGACGGGCCGCAGGCCATGCACACCGACGCGATCGCGTCGAACGTGTATTTTGGCTGGTACGATCATGAGTTCGCGGACCTTGCGCCGTTCCTGGCCGACAACCACAAGCGCCGTCCGAACACGCCGGAAGGAATCAGCGAATACGGCGCGGGCGGCAGCGTGCTCCAGCAGGAAGAGACGTGGAAGCGTCCGGTGGCCCCCAGCCGCTGGCATCCGGAGCAGTACCAGGCCCTGTACCACGAGGCCGCATGGCGCCAGATCGAGGCGGCGCCGTGGCTGTGGTCGACCTTCGTGTGGGTCGGTTTCGATTTCCCTTCGTCCGGCCGCAACGAGGGCGACGCGCCGGGCATCAACGACAAGGGACTCGTCACGCTGGACCGCAAGGTCCGTAAGGATGCGTATTACTGGTACCAGGCCAATTGGGCGAAGCGGCCGATGGTGCACATCACGTCGCGGCGTGTCGTGCGGCGTACGCAGGCGGATACCGAGGTCAAGGTGTACAGCAACCAGCCGACGGTGAGCCTGCGGGTGAACGGCGCCGACCTGGGCGAGCGCGCGGTGGAAGGCCATATCGCGCGCTGGCAGGTGCGGCTGGCGCCGGGTGCGAACCGGGTCGAGGCGCGGACAGGAACCCTCGTGGACCGCACGGACTGGAACCTTGAGTAGGGTGGGCACCCTACTGATCTGTCGCGACGCTATCCGGCGACCTTCAGGGTACCGTCCACCATGCGCGTGAGCCCCAGCGGATTCTCATCACGCAGCGCCTCCGGCAGCAGGTCCGCCGGCACATCCTGGTAGCACACCGGACGCAGGAAACGCTCGATCGCGGTCGCGCCCACGGACGTCGTGCGGCTGTCCGACGTGGCCGGGAACGGGCCGCCGTGCACCATCGAGTGGCACACTTCCACGCCGGTCGGGAAGCCGTTGAACAGGATGCGGCCCGCCTTGCGTTCCAGGACGGGCATCAGCCTGCCGGCCAGTGCGCGATCGGCGGCGGTGGCGTGGATCGTCGCCGTCAGCTGGCCTTCCACGTGGCGCGTCACTTCCAGCAACTCGTTCTCGTCCTGGCAGACGACGATCAGCGAGCTCGGGCCGAAGATCTCTTCTTCCAGCGCGCTGTTGGCGAGGAACGTCTGGGCATCCGCCTGGTACAGCGCGGCCTGTGCGGCGCAGCCGCAGCCAACGGCACTGCCTTGCGCGATCAGTTCCACGCCCGCGAGGCCGGAGCGGCGCGCGATCGCGTCGATATAGGCCTGGTGGATGCCCGCCGTGAGCATCGTGCCGGCACCCTTGGCGGCGAGGGCTTCCGTGACGGCCGTGCGGAACACGTCCAGGTCGGTGCCGGCGAGGGCGATCGCGAGCCCCGGGTTCGTGCAGAACTGGCCCGTGCCCATGGTGAGCGAATCGACGAAGCCCTGCGCGAGTTTCGCACCGCCCGCCGCGAGTGCGCCCGGCAGCAGGTAGAACGGGTTAATGCTGCTCATCTCGGCGTACACGGGGATCGGTTCCTTGCGCGCGTTGGCGGCGTTCACGAGCGCGAGTCCGCCCGCGCGCGAGCCGGTGAAGCCGACGGCCTTGATCGCGGGGTGCGAGACGAGGGCCTGGCCGATCTCGAAGCCGGTGCCGATCAGCATGGAGAAGGTCCCTTCCGGCATGCCGCAGTCCTGCACTGCCTGGCGGATGGCCTTGGCCACCAGTTCCGACGTGCCCAGGTGGGCATTGTGTGCCTTGACGACGACCGGGCAGCCGGCCGCCAGCGCGGACGCCGTGTCGCCGCCGGCAACCGAGAAGGCGAGCGGGAAGTTGGAGGCGCCAAAGACGGCAACGGGGCCGAGGCCGATCTTGCGCATGCGCAGGTCGGGACGCGGCGGCGTGCGCTGGGGCAATGCGGAATYCAGCGTTGCTTCGAGGAAGTGCCCGTCGCGCACGACCTTGGCGAACAGGCGCAACTGGTTGCAGGTGCGGCCGCGTTCGCCTTCCAGGCGCGCGGCCGGCAGGCCACTTTCCGCGCCGGCACGCTCGATCAGCAGGGGACCGATGTCCATGATGCGGTCGGCGATGGTTTCCAGGAAGCGGGCGCGCTCCTGCAGCGGTGCGCCGCGGTAGGCATCGAAGGCCTGCTCGGCGAGCAGGCAGGCCGCAGCCAGGTCGTCCATGGTGGCGGCGCCGAATTCGGGTTCGATATCAATGCGCGTGGCGGGGTTGTAGGCGCGCAGCACGCCGGCGCTGCCGCGCACGGCCTGGCTGCCGATGATCATTTCGCCTTGGATGTTCATGAGGGCTCCTTGTCCGAAAACGGAGGTTGGTAACGCGTAGAAAAAGCGTCGCCGCCGGGGCCTCGTGGGCCGCGGCGGCGGTGCGTGTCGATAGAACTTAATTGTATCGAATCATGCGGATTCCCGTTGGTACGGGTGATCCTTCGTCAGAACGTGTACTGTGCCAGCAGCGTGTAGCGTGGGCCGCTCATGAAGACCTGGCGGGTGAAGTTGCCCGCGTGCTGTTCCATGATCTGGCGCGTGTACGAGTTGGTCAGGTTCGTCGCTTCCAGGCCGACGCGGAACTTGTCCGTGAAGTCGTAGAAGATCGAACCGTCCAGCTGGCCGTACGGTGCCTGGTACAGCGGCAGGCCGAATGCCTGGTCGTTGTTGGTCGTCGGGATCAGGTAGCGGCTCGGGTCGGCGGCCGGGTTGGTGTTCAGGCCGTTGTTGCCGCGGCTACCCCACTGGTTCACGCCCAGCAGGTAACGCGAGCGCCAGTTGTACGCCAGACGCATCGACAGGCCGTGCTGCTCGTACATGACCGCGAGGTTGATCGTGTGACGCGACAGGCCCTGCAGCGGGGTCTTGCCGAATGCACGCGCGTCGGTATCGCAGCCGTTGAGCGACAGGTTGAAGTTCGACGAGGCGTCGTTGCCCGAGCACCATGCTTCGAACACCGGGTCGTTCAGCTCGCGCTTGCTCGACACATAGGTCCAGCTGGCCTGGGTACCGATGCCGCGCAGCCAGTCGGGCACGAAGTCGTAGTACTGCTGGTGGGCGATCTCGAAGCCGCGGGCGTAGCCCTTGGCGCCGTTGACCGGACCGGTCACCACGAACGTCTGCGGCTTGCCCGTGACGTCGTTTGCCGTGTACGAGTAGTTCTTCGTGACGATGATGTCCTTGATGTCCTTGTTGAACGCCGAGAACGTCAGCGAGCCGGCCTTGGCGAAGTACCATTCCGCGGTCAGGTCGACGTTGGTCGACGTGGTCGGCTTCAACATCGGGTTGCCGTCGCTGGTGCCGGTCAGGCTGGTGCCGTTGAACTGGATCGCGGTCGTCTTGCCCGAGGCGTCCCGGAAGGTCGTCTGCAGGTTCTGCGCGTTCAGCGTCGTCTGGACTTGCAGCTGGTTGAAGTCCGGACGCGACATGGCCTTGGCCCAGGCGAAGCGGAACTGCAGCGTGTCGCTGTACTTCATGCGCAGGTTCAGGCTCGGCAGCCAGTTGTGGTACGAATTGCTGGCCTGCTGGGCCTGCGCGAACTGGGCGATGTTGATCAGCTTTTCCTGGCCCGACACGGCGWCGCCATCGCCGATCGAGATGGTGGGCGGCGGCGTGAAGGCCACGTAGCCGCTGCCGGTGCCGGTCGTCTTCACGTAGCGGATGCCGACGTTACCGTCGATCGGATACTTCAGGTCATCCCAGCCGAAGCGCAGCTGCGTATAGGCGGCGCGGGTCTTTTCCGACTGCGTGTTGGTCGCGGCCGGATCGTTGAAGGTCGCGGCCTTCCACGGGTCGCAGGTCGAACCCTGTTCCTTGCACAGCAAGTCGTGGTAGGCGTGGATCTTGGCCCATTCGTTCGGGAAGCCGCGCACCGTCGCTTCGTCCGCGAACAGCATCGGCGGGATGTCGAACTTGCCGTCGAAGAAGTTGTCGATCTTCTGCAGCGACGCGCCGCCGGCGAAACGCGGGTCACCCAGGCGGGCGACGTGCGGGATCTGCCAGCCTTCCATCCACGGGAAGGTGATTGCCTGCCAGTTGTAGAACTTCTGGGCCTTGTGGTTCTCGCCATCGCGGTCGGCCATGCGGAAGCCGAAGCGGACGTCGCGCAGAACCGGGTCGTCGAACGTGAACTTGAAGTCGGACTTCCATGCCTTCTGCCTTGCCGTCGCATGGTCGAGCGCTTCCTGGGTGTAGGCCCAGTAGTAGTTGTTCGGGTCGGCCATGTAGGCCGGCGAACCCAGCGTGATCCGCGGGACGTCGCCGCGCATGTCCATCGTCTGGTTCGGCATGATGAAGCCGGTCGACACGTCGGCGTCGAAGCCTTCGGTCGTCGAGTGGACGTGCTGGAAGTCGTTGGTCCAGGTCAGGTCCGGGGTGATGCGCCACTGGACGTTCAGCGACGTGTCGCGGGTGCTCGATTCACGCGTGTTGATGCGCTGCGAGCTGTTGAACGGCGAACCGCCATAGGTCGGGTTCGAGATCGTACCGCTCTGGAACGCGCCATTGCCGTTGAAGACCGAGTCCGCGCTGGCGACCTGCTGGTACCACTTGTCCTCGGACGACGTCACGACGTGCTCGTCCAGGTCTTCCTTGTACTTCGTCTTGAAGTAGGTCAGTGAGGCCGTCAGGTCCTTGTTCGGACGCCACTGGAAGGCGGCATAGTCGCCGCGACGGGTACGCTCGAAGTCCTGCGAGCGGTAGCCTACGCCCAGCGGGATCCATTGCGTCCTGGAGCGATCGTACAGGGCCGGGTCCGTGGAGTTCACGTGCGGGAAGTACGGGTCGACGCCCACGCCGTCCGAACGGGTCGGGCTCTTGGCCTTGGCGAAGTCGACCAGGGCGCCGAATTCGCCGAGCGACGTCTTCCAGCGGTTCGACAGCAGCAGGGTGCCGGTCGGGGACGGTGCACCCTTGCGCAGCGTGGAATACGATTCCGACACGCCCAGCGAGCCCTTGAAGCCCTTGTAGTCGAACGGCATGGCCGTACGCAGGTTGACGAGGCCGGCGACTGCGCCTTCGATCTGTTCCGCGGACGGGTTCTTGTAGACGTCGACGCCGGCCATCAGTTCCGGTGCCACGTCGGCGAAGCCGAGCGAGCGGCCGCCGCCGGCCGAGAACGCGTCGCGGCCGTTGATTTCCGAACGCACGTAGGTCAGGCCGCGCACCGACACGCCGGAGCCTTCGACGGACTGGCGGTTCGGGTCGCCCGCCATGTTGCGGTCGATGGTGACGCCGGCGATACGCTGCAGCACCTCGGTGACCGAACGGTCCGGCAGCTTGCCGATGTCTTCGGCGACGATCGAGTCGACGACTTCATCGGAATTCTGCTTGAGTTGTTGCGCCGACTGCAGTGCGGCGCGCTGGCCGCTGATGTGGACGACCGCAGGGGCGGCGCCTGCAGGAACGTCGGTCGTGGTGGTGGCGCTGGTCTGGGCCCAGGCTGCTGCGCTGGACAATACGGCGACGTGCGCGACCGCTGCCGCGATCGCGGTTTTTTGAAACTTCATTGGTTGGTCTCCCCCGATGATCAGGTAGTGTTTTCTTTATGAAAAGCTCAAACAAAGCCAGGGTTCAGGTGGTGCTTAACACTGGTTGTTATACGCTACCATAAATTTGCACGGACTGCCTTACTCGCGTGTTGGTTTTATCGCACATCAAGACGGTGAAGTGCGTTTGTGATAGCTCGAACCAGCACTCTCTGGGCCTTGTGCCGCGCTACCATTCTGCCTGGGACGCTATGCGTCCGCCAGCAACAAGTCTCTGATATCACGAGTGAAAACGTAAGTTTTCAGATGCGAAGTCTGTTAGCGTATGACACCCGGATTTAACGTTAAGACACAGTTAATGTTATACGCAATCGATTTCACAACATCCAAAAAAATTTTGCTTGACGGATGAGAAATACAACAAATTGTGTCGTCTGAGCAAAAGTATTTCACAGCGTCTCGTCCTGTTCACTGGAACAGGTACTAAACACACGCAACAGCGGCGACACAATATGAAGATCTGTTAGCGCGAACATTTTTCTTGCACGACTAACATTGCTTCGCTTAGCATAACGCCCAGCAGTGCATAACGATAACGGAGATCAAACTGATGTCTTTCACCCGCCAGGCCGGCGCCCGCGCCTGTGCCGCTGCGCTCGCCGTTTCCGCCGTCGCCGGCGGCATGCTGGTGACCGCCGTGCCCGCGCAGGCCGCCGACGCGCCCACGGTCCGTCACTACAAGCACTTCAAGACAGCGATCTACATTCC